>CAZADC010000140.1:7480-8494 GCA_964483755.1 uncultured Planctomycetaceae bacterium
CGGAGTCGATGCCATAGGCGTCTTCGGCCAACGACGGCGCATACGGCCCCCGAAGATACCACGTGAAGTGGTACCCCAAGTCCACTCCGGCTGCGCGGGCGAGATAGATCGCCTTCTGCAACACCAGTCGCTTGTCGAAGGCGTCCACCTCGCATGGGACCCCCAGTTCGTCCAGCACCAGCTTGAGCAGTATCTGGCGACGGTCCATTTTGCTCCTCCCTGATGTTAGGAATCTGCTAGCCATAATCACGACAGCTGTGCGTGATTGCAAGAGAATCCTGCGCTGGCCGCAAGAAAGTCGCCACGCAGGCCGAGCCCGACCGGTTGCAGCATGGCGCACGCAACCGGCCCGTCGGGGTTTCCGGCGGGCCGGTGGTCTGCGTCTCTCGGCCGGGGCGGTGTCGCCCGCGGCGATGTGAAGCGGGCGGGGTTACTTCTTCGACCGCTTCGAGGACTTCTTTGACTTCTTGGCCGACTTCTTCTTCGCCGACTTCTTCTTCGTCGCCTTCCGGACGGACTTCTTCGCGGCCTTGGTTCCGCCGTCGTTCTGGATGGCTGCCTGTGCGGCGGCGAGGCGGGCGACCGGCACGCGGAACGGCGAGCAGCTCACGTAGTCCAGTCCGACCAGGTGGCAGAACTCGACGCTGCTCGGGTCGCCGCCGTGCTCGCCGCAGATGCCCAGCTTGATGTTCGGGCGGGCGGAACGTCCTTTCTCGACGGCGATGCGAACCAGCTCGCCCACGCCCTCGCGATCGAGCGTCTGGAACGGGTCGTGCTCGTAGATGCCTTCCTCGACGTAGTGGCCGAGGAATTTGCCTGCGTCGTCGCGGCTGAACCCGCAGCCCATCTGCGTCAGGTCGTTGGTGCCGAAGCTGAAGAACTCCGCCTCCTCGGCGATCTGGTCGGCGGTCAGGGCGCCGCGGGGCACCTCGATCATCGTGCCGATCTTGATCTGCGGGGCCTTCTTGCCCTTGTTCTCCGCCTTGACCTGCTGCAAGACCACCGCGACGATCT
>CAZADC010000141.1:0-8432 GCA_964483755.1 uncultured Planctomycetaceae bacterium
ATGAACGCGTGCCCGACCCGCTCGCGACGCGGCACGCCGCCCGCGTCGCGGATCTCCTCGGCGACCACGCGCGAGCTCCGCAGGTCGTAGACGATCGTCGAGCCGGCGTTGTCGGCGAGGAAGTGCTTCGCCATCGCTGCCGTCATGAGATCGCACCGGACCGTTTGCCCGGCCTCGTCGACGAACATGCAGCGGTCGGCGTCGCCGTCCATGCAGATGCCCAGCTCGGCGCCCTCCTCGACGACGGCCGCCTTGAGCTGGGCGAGATTCTCCTCGACCAGCGGATTGGGCGGATGGGCGAAGCCGTGCCCGATCTCGAAGTTCAGCGGGACGATCTCCAGGTTGTCCGCGCCGTCGAAGATCTCCGGCACCATCTTTCCGCCCATGCCGTTCGAGGCGTCGACGACGACCTTCATCGGGCGGGCGAGCTTGAGGAACTTCCGCACGTGCTCGCGGTAGGGGTCCCACAGGTCCATCGGTTCGGAGGCCCGCATGGCGGCGGAGTCGGGCATGCGGCGGAGCGTCGAGACGATGTGCTTGATCTCGTTGAGGCCGGTGTTCGCGCCGACGGGGCGGGCGTGCTGCCCGGAGATCTTGAAGCCGTTGTACTCCATCGGATTGTGCGAGGCGGTGATCTGGATGCCGCCGCACGTCTGCAGGTGGTTGATCGCGAAGTAGACCATCGGCGTGTCGCACAGCCCGATGTCCGCGCACCCGGCGCCGCTGGCGGAGATGCCGTCCATCACCGCGCGGACGAGCGGCTCGCTGTGCGGGCGCATGTCCCGTCCGACCACCAGGCGGTTGCTCGCCGCCTGCCCCCGCTCGTACCCGCTGAGCAGGCTGCGGAAGAACTGGGCGCAGGCGTGACCGATCTTCCACGCGAGATCCTCGTCGATCTCCTCGCCGTAGATGCCCCGGATGTCGTACGCCTTGAACACCTTGTCGATTGTCGTCATGAGTGCATCCTTTCGCCTGGGAACGTCCACCCCTGACATTATTGCGCCCGCCGCGGTGAATGCAATGGACGGTTCGCGCCGAAGGCGACCCCGGCGGCGGCGAATCAGTAGCGCGCGGCCTTGCGCGGATACTGGCACTCGGCCTCGAACGCGCGGCGGATCAGCTCGCGCCGCGCATCGGCGAGCAATCCGGCCGATTCCGGCGCCTCCGCGACGTCGTGGAGCTGGTGCGGGTCGCTTCGCAGGTCGTACAGCTCCTCCTCGTGCTCGCCCTCCGTCCAGCCGGCGCAGTAGAGGTAGTCCCGCGTCCGCACGCTGCGGTGAGACTGCTTGAAGGGAATCTTGAGCTCCATGTAGACCGATTCGCGCTCATCGTGCTCCCGGCCTTCCAGCAGCGGGCGGAGGGTGCGTCCCTGGCAGAAGGGGGGAATCTGGATGCCGGCGCAGTCGAGCATCGTCGGCAGGATGTCCACGCCCTCGACAAAGGCGTCGCTGACGAGCCCGCCCTCGATTCCATCCGGCCAGGAGACGATCAGCGGGATGCGGGCCTGGGAGTCCCAGCCGGGCATGCCCTTACCGCCGCGTCCATGGTCGCCGAGGTTCTCGCCGTGATCGGACGTGAAGACGATCAGCGTCCGCTCGCGCACGCCGGTTTCGTCCAGCGCGTCGAGAATCCGCCCGAGCTGGTCGTCGAGGTGGGTGATCAGGGCGTAGTAGTGCTGGCGGACGATCCTCCATTCGTCGTCGCTGAGCCCGAAGCGCTCGCGCTGGGATTCGGTCATGTGCGGGGCCGGGAGCTTCGACGGATCGTACATGTCGATGAACCGCGGCGGCGGCCAGAACGGGTCGTGCGGCGCGAAGAACCCGGCCGAGACGAAGAACGGCGCGTCGCCGGCGCGGCGGATGAAATCGCCCGTCTGGTCGGCCACGAAGGCCGTGTGGGTCAGCTCCTCCGGGCCCTGGAACACATAGGGGCGCCACCCGGCGTACTGGTCGCGCCGCTCCGGCGGGCCGATCTCGACCGACGCCGCGAGCTGCCAGCACTGCTCCAGGGCGCCCGGGCGCTGCGACTCGACCCACGCGGCGTAGGCGTCGTGGAAGCCCGGCACGCCGCCGACGTCCGCGTTGATCATCTCGTCGAAGCCGTACATCGGATGCGGCTCGCGGTGGTCGCGGTCCAGCACGTTGATCAGGTGGAGCTTGCCGACCGCGCAGCTGCGGTACCCGTACGGGCGCAGCAGGTGCGGCATCATCGGCACGTCCTCGGGCATGACGATCCCGTTGGCCGTGCCGCCGAAGGCCGACGGATACCGCCCCGACAGCATGCTCTGGCGGCTCGGCGCGCACAGCGGGGAGTTGCAGAACGCGCCGGTCAGCAGTGCGCCGCTGCGGGCGAGGCGGTCGAGGTTCGGCGTGATGACGTGCGGGTTGCCGGCCGCGGCGATGGCGTCCCATCGCTGCTGGTCGGTGTGAATGAAGACGATGTTCGGTCGCTGCATGTCGCTGTCCCTCTCGTGTCGGGTTGGCCGCCGCGCTGAAGAGTCCGGCGCTCGTGCGCTCAGGAGACGATCCGCCGCTCGCCGTCGAGTCGGAGGGCCTCGGCGGCCGTTCCGTCGGCGGTGTGGAGGACGACGCGCAGGTCCTCGCCGTCTGCGGCGATTTCCACGTTACGGACCTGCGGCCCCCGATCGGCCGGGACGGATTCGATGACGGCTGTGAAGCGCACCGCCGGACCGGAGCGCGTCGCCATCATCATCGGAACGCGGTCCTTGACCGACGCGCCCACGCCCGTGCCGGTCAGGACGTGCGTGCCCGATGCCGCGTCGAGTGTTACGTGCGTGCTGATCTCGCCGTCGCCGAAGACGGCGCGGACGGACTGGTCGGTGCTTCCGAGGCGGACGTCCTGCACATGGTCCCCGCCGGGGTAGTCGTCGGGCAGCTCGCCGGGCGCTGCCGGCGCTTCGCACGAGACACTCGTCCCGCGGTTGTGGTACACCCAGTCGAACCGGTGGGGGGCGTCGTCCTCGGCCGTCAGCTCGTCCAGCACCACCAGGCGCCCCTCGAACAGCGCCAGCGCCCTGATGTGGGAGACGCCGGGGTATGCCTCGTCCGTTCGGGCGACGACGGCAGGGCGTTCGGGCGAGTCGTGGAATGCCAGCAATCCGCCGGCCGCCGGCTCCTGCGACGCCGCGTCCACCAGCACCGCGTTGTGCCCCAGCGTCGCCTTGTACCACTCGGTGTGGACGGGCAGGCGGTAGGCCTGGCTGGCGGCCCGGCCGGGGTCGACGCCCAGCTCGCGCCCCCATCCGTACAGGACGAAGCTCAGCTTGTCGTAGTGCCCGTGGAAGCCGCCGTAGGGTCCGAAGGTGATCGCCGCCGCCATGCGCGCCTCGCCCGCCGTGCGGAGAATCGCATGTCCCGCGCCGGGGAATACCTCGCTGCCTGTCGGCTGCGCCGCCGCAGCGGGGTGCTCCGTTCGCCCGTACAGCGCGGTCTCCCAGACGGGCTCGTCGGGGAGGGCGGCTGCGACGGCCGGGTCGTGGTAGGCATGCCAGGCCGGCTCCATGATCGTGGGGTAGGCCCGCACGTTGGCGCCCGTGTCGTCGCCGAAGCGCGGCAGGGCGCCGCCGTCCATGGCGTATCGCGGTGCGAGCGTACACATCTTCCGCAGCGTCGGCTCGGCCCAGACGTCCATACCCAGGCGCCGCGCCGCCTCGGCGATGAGCACCATCGCGCTGAGCGTATAGAAGTGGTAGCCCCAGGAGTTCTCGTGCCAAAGCCCCTCGGGGCTGACCTTCGCGAGGTGCCCGAGCTGAAACCAGACGCCGCTGGTCTCGCCGCGGATCGCCTTGTCGACCCATTTCGCCTCGCCGATCGCCGCCCCGCCCCAGATCAGCCCGGCGTTGTGCCAGGTCTGCCAGTTGCTGATGTCGCCGGTGTTCTTGTCGATGTTGGCGATCATCGGCTCGATCAGCCCGGCCCGGATCGCGCGCCGCTGCTCCTGCGTCAGCGCGTCGTGGATCAGGTCGTAGGCGGGGGCGACGTCCCGCGCCAGCATGGACGATTCGTCGAGCGTCTGCGAGGAGATGTGCCCGCCGGAGCTGACCTGCGGGTCGCGGTGGGCCGCGTGATACGGGTAGCGCAGGTAGCGTTCGGCGTAGCCGAGCAGCACGGCCGCGGCGTCGGCGGCGAATTCTTCCCGCCCGGTGATCGCATGCGCCCACGCGGCGGCGGAGGCGCGGGCGAGATTGGCGTGGTGGGTGCGCTTGAACAGCACGTCGTCGTAGGGCGGTCCGGAGTAGACGCGCCCGCAGGACGTGCACTCGTGGTGCGAGGCGTCGAGCGTCCGCAGGGCGACCTGGCAGGCGTCGCACTGGTACCACTGGTTGTGCTGCCCGCCGCGAGGGGGGAAGGTCAGCGGCTGGTCGAGGGCCTGCCCGGCCTTGTCAACCACGGCCGCGACGACGGCTTGGTTCGACGAGTCGCCGCGCCACGCGCTGCGAAGGTTCTCCAGCTCCTCCGGCGTGCAGGCGACGGCCGGGCGGGTCAGCGGGTCCGGCAGCTCGATGCGGGACATGCACTCTCTCCTTCAACGCAATCGAAATGTCGGGAGAGGAGTCTACCGCACGACGGCGGGGGTGCAACACGCAAGAGCACCCGTAGATCGGCCGACACCCAGATCGGACAAGATCGGGAGACATCCATACGGGTCTTCGCCCTCTCTGCCGGCAACGCAGGCCATCAGGTCTCCGGAGGTCAACAGGAGGCAGATATCTGTATGGATGTCCCCCGAGGAGCTACGGCCGGTTTGCGTCGACGACGGCCTCGATCTTGCTGTAGCCCAGCGCCGCCAGCAGGAGCGTCGCCAGGGCGGCGATCCGGACGGCCGCCGTCTCGAGTGTCTCGGCGTCCTCCGGGCGGAACAGCGCGACGACGCTCGCGATCTGGACGGCCAGCGCCGTCAGGAACTTGCGGGACGAGATTCGCTGCAGGAACGATCGCATTCGGCTCTCCTCGGTGGGTGGGACGGCGTCGGGGGACACCATGTGAGGGTTCGCCGCCTCTGCCGGCAACGCAGGGGGTCAGGCGGATCGGGGGACACCATGCGGGGTTTCGCTGCCTCTGCCGGCAACGCAGGGGGTCAGGCTTCCGGAAGTCAACAGGCTGCAGGTATCTGTATGGTGTCCCCCGCGAGATGTCCCCCGGGGGCTCGGTCATCCGAACAGACGCGCGATTGCCCCGGCCGCCAGGTCGGTCAGGCGCTCGAGCAGCTCCAGCTCGTTCCGCGCGTCGTGGTAGGCGGCAACGGCCTGTCGGTACGATCGCGTCTCGCGGATTGACGCGACCGCGCGGCGCTTGACTGTCATGCGGTCGATGACGGCTGACAGGTTCGGATGCTCCGCCGCCCAGGCGTCGTAGGCCCGGTCGACGGCGCGGGAGACGGTTTGCTGGACGGTGCCGTCACTCATGGATGAATCTCCTCTGGAGGGTCAGAAGGTGCTGCCTGATCCGCTCGGTGACGTCGGTCTGCCGGATGATGAGCGCAGCCGCCATCTCGAGCGCCTCGTCGGCGGCGCGGAGGTTGTCCATGCGGGTGCGGTGGGCGGCGGCAGCGTCCATGGCGTCCGCGCCCGCCAGGTCCCGCGCCGCGGCGTATCCCTTCCGTGCCGAGATGACCCACTCGGGCGTAAGGCGGACGCGATTGCCCTCGGCGTCGGTGATCCCCCCGGCCGCGGCGAGCCGGACGTCGGCGTCGAACGCGGTGTCCAGCGCGGAGCGGCGCGACTCGATACAACCCATGAGCTCGGCGTGCATCTCGGTCTGGGCGTCGCGCTGCGCGGCGAGGGTCTCCCGCGCGACGCCGATGAGCTGGAGCGTCGCCGCCGGCGCCGAGCACCCGCCCAGTACGACGAGCGTCATCGCCAGGCAGACAAGCGCTGCCCGCCGCCCGTTTGGCGCGGCGCCCTGGGAAGGACACCGCGCATGGTGCGCGTCCGGCGCGGCGCCTTCGGAAGGACGCCGCGCACGGTGCGGGCGTCGCCGCCGTCCGGGAAGACAGCCGCGCCACGGCAGACGACGTACCCGACGTCGCTCAGTGAATCCTGTCATGATGGAACTCCCTTACGAGCTCTCGGAGGGTGTCGGCGACCTGGCGCTGGGTCTCCGAGAACCGCGCCAGGGCGGACGTGTTGTGCTCGACGACCTGGGTGAGCTTCTCGAGCCGCTCCTCGTCGCGGACGATCCGGGCGTGGGCCTCCTGGAGCTGCTCCTCCCGCGTGCGCGACAGGCGCCGCTCGGCCAGCCACATCGCCCCCATGAGCCCGGCGGCCCCGAAGCTCGCCACGTCGGACGCGATCGCCAGTGGGATCAACGCGAAGGCTCCTCCCCGCTCAGTTCGGCGGGCTGTCCAGGTCGAATTCCACGATGAGCCGCGCCTGCACGACGATCGTCTGAGCCCCGGCGTCGGCGCGGCGGAGGATGAAGTTCTGCTCGCCGCCGTCGATCATCGCCTGCACGGCGGTCTGCAGTGCGGGCGTGGTCAGCGCGCCCGGCGTGTCGGCCGCCAGGACGATCGAGCCGAGCAGCGTCGCGTCGGCCGCTCCGCCGGCGCCGGGGACCGACCACGCCGCCGGGCCCGACGGGTCGTACTCGTTCCACGTCGGCGGGTCGGCGTCGAAGTCGATCGCCCGCAGGCATCGGTACACCTCGACGGTGCACGCCGCGTCGGCCGTCAGCTCGACCGCCGTCGCGTCGCGGGCCGTGACGTTCGTCAGCCCGAGCTCCGGCGCGCCGCCGGCGCGAAGTACGGCGTGCCCGACCGCCCGCAGCTCGTCGGCGCCGTTGTTGGCGACGCTGTCGCCGATCCACGGCGTGTCGGGCAGGGGGGAGAACAGGCCGCACGGCAGGTAGAGCGGGAGCGTCCATCGCCCGCGCCGGAGCATCTCGACGACGCGCCGCAGCTCGTTGAGGTGGACGGCGCGGACGTGGGTCAGCCCCGCGCCCGGCGCGTCGGTCCACCCGCTCGTGGTGTTGAGCTTGTCGAACAGGCCGACCTCGCCCGCGCTCGGCGCGGACTGCGCGTCGTTGACGATCACCTTGCCCGCATCGCCGTCCTGCTCCGGCCAGAGCCAGCACATCGCCTCCGGGCTAGCCGGGACGCCGCCGGCGCCGCCGGGCTCGGGTTCGAGGATCGCGCTCGCCAGCGCCGTGCGGAGGTTCAGATACGGCGGCGGCTGGGCGGAGGCGTACGTGCGGACGCGGACCGGTGCGCCGGCGTAGAGGTCGCCCGAAAAGTCGTCGGCGCTGCGGAAGGTGAGCCGGTGGCGGCGGTTGACGGCCGCGGCGATCTCGGCCGGGTCGGCCAGGTGGATGCGATGGACGCCCGGCGTCAGTCGTCCGTTCGCGTCGCCGTATGTCCAGGCGGGCTGGTAGGGCATGGCGGGTCAGTCGAGGTACTTGGCGTAGGGCGGGTGGTCGAAGAAGTACCGCAGCGTCGGCGGGTCGCCCGTGTCGTAGTGCGAGAAGGCGACGACGATCGTCCCGACGTCCACGGCCGCGCCGGGACCCAGGTCCAGCTCCGCCAGGTTCCGGGCGGACACGTCGACGAAGCCCGTCGCGTCGGCGAACGATCCGTCGGCGGCGATCGATTGCTCGCGGACCGTGTAGGTGGCGTCGCCGTCGGCGGAGATAACCTTCGCGGGGAACCGCGTCCCGGCCGGCGGTCGGAGCAGCGCGACCCACCGCCCCTCGACGTCCACGGCGACCACCTCGGCGCCGGCGGGAAGCATCCCGTCGACGTCGGCCGGCTCGGCGAGGTTGGTGATCGTGAGCGTCGCCTCCTCGGCGAACTGCGTGGCGCCGTCGGCGGCGAACTCGACGGGACGGGCGGTGTAGCGGTTGCCCGACTCCCGCGCGACGACGCGCACGAGCTGCACGCCGACGCGCTCGCCGACCTGGGCGAGCTTGTACAGGGCGTCGCGGAACGCCGGCTGGGTGTCGGCGGGCATGGTCATCCCCTCAGAATCAGCGTGGTACTGTGCGTTTCGTTGAAGTCGTGGCTGACCGCGCGGACGCACGCGGCCGCGTCGGGACGGGTCGACAGCTCGATCGCCCGCCCGTCCACGCGCTCGACGACGTCGCCGACGTGGAAGGTCGTGTCGACCCAGCCGAGCTGCAGCTCCGCCTCCGCCGCGTCGAGAGGCGTCTCGGCGGCGCGGGAGGCGATTTCCGCGAGCTGGGCGGCGTCGTCGCGGACGGCGGGCGGGCCGAGCCCGTCGGCGTCGTGGAAGATGCTCGTGGCGTGGACGGCTGCCCAGCCGGCGCGGGAGGCGACGGCGAGGGCGGTGGCGGAATCCAGCCCGCCGCTGAGCAGCACCACGGCCTGGTCCGAGGCGGTATCGTGTTCGGATTGGGATGACATGGCAGTCCAGCATAATGCGCGGACCGACGCCCGCGCAAGACCGCGCGCACCGCGTT
>CAZADC010000142.1:0-3906 GCA_964483755.1 uncultured Planctomycetaceae bacterium
GCCCCGACGCAGGTACCACGCCAGCAGCACGATGAAGGCGATCTTGGCGAACTCCGACGGCTGGACCTGCACGAAACCGAGATTGATCCACCGGTGCGAGCCGCGGATCTCCGGGAGCAGCAACACGACGACCAGCATCACGACCGTCACGGCGAACAGCGGGTACGCCGCCCGGCCGACCTGCCGGTAGGGGACGAACAGCACGGCGAAGAAGGTCGCCAAGGCGATGGCGGCGTAGACGACCTGCCGGGCGGCGTACTCGCGGAGGGTCGCGTCGGCCTGCTCGGCGACGTGAATCGCCGCGATGCCGACGACCATCAGCAGGACCATCGCGACGACGATCGGCCAGGCCGTGTGGCGAAGATATCTCCAGACGGATTCGTTCATCGTCTCGTCAGTCCAGGTATCCCAGGTCCTTGCAGGCCCGCAGCACTTCCCGGGCGATCGGCCCGGCGACGCTCGACCCGCCGCCCTGCTCGACGTATTCGACGACCACGGCGAAGGCGACTTTCGGATTGTCGTAGGGCGCGAAGCCGGAGAACCAGGCCATGTTCCCGTCGCGGATGACGTCGATCACACCGTCGCCGTCGCTGTCGACGCGCTGGGGCGCCGTCTCGGCCGTGCCGGACTTGCCCGCGACGGGGAAGCCCAGCGGCAGCACGCCCGAACCGTGGAAGTACTTGTAGGCGGTGCCGCCCGGCTCGTCGGCGACCTTGTGCATGCCCCGCGCCGCGGCGCGGACGTGTTCCGGATCGACGGGCAGCTGTCTGCGAACGCGGTCCGGCCCGCCCTCCAGGACGAGCGTCGGCGCAGCGAACTCGCCTCCGGACGCGATCGTCGCCACGGCATTGGCGACGTGCATCGGGGTCGCTGCACTGGGTCCCTGCCCGATGGCGATCATGCGGGCCTCGCCGACGTGCAGGTCGGTCCCGATCGTCCCCGCCCGCTCCTCCGGCAGCCCGGTGCCCGGCGGGTCGAGGAAGCCGAACAGTCCGAACCAGTCCCGCAGCATGCCCGCCCGGCGTCGCTCCATCGCCTCGCCGACGCGGTAGAAGAAGATGTTGCAGCTGTGCTTGAGCGCCCCGACCACGTCCAGGTTGCCGTGCGCCCCCCGTCCGGCGATCCAGCAGCGGAATCGGTCGCGGTATTGCGGGAAGAGGTACCCGTCGCAGCGGCTCGTCCAGCCGGGCGAGATCACGCCCTCGCTCAGCGCGGCGATGGCGCTGACGGGCTTGGCCGTCGAGCCGACCGGGTAGAGCTGCGTCAGCGCACGACAGCGCAGTACGAAGTTGAGGTCGTCGCGGAAGAGCTCGTCGGCTTCCTGCCGGTAGGTGTTCAGGTTGAACGTCGGGATCGACACGGCCGCCAGCACTTCGCGCCGCGGCAGCGAGAGCACCACCACAGCGCCGTTGGCGACCGGCTGTTGCGAGCGGAAGATCTCTCGCGTCCGGCGCTGCAGATCGACGTCGAGCGTCATGTGCACGTCGCCGCCCTGCGCGGCGGGGCGGCGGGCGAGCACCTCGCCGGTATCGCGATTCAGGCGGCGGTATCCGCGCCGCCCGCGCAGCACCGGCTCGCAGAGCTTCTCGGCGCCGCGGCGTCCGATGGGGTCGCCGTCGAGGTAGTTGGTGAGCATCTGCTCGAGCCACGGCGCGTCGTCGGACAGGTTGTGCGCCTCCTGGTCGTCGGGCCCGACCTCGCCGGTCAGTCCGACCAGGTGGCAGGCCAGATCGTCGTACGGATACCGCCGCTGATGACTCGGACGAACGACGGCGCCGACCGTTTCGCCGATGCGCTGCTTGATTGCGACGGCGCGGCGCTCGTCGAGCCCGGTGACGACGGGGTGGGACTCGTGCTCGAGGGCGATGTGGAAGCCGTCGGTATCCATGTTGTGCCGACGGCGGTAGTCCAGGACGATCTTGAGCACCTTCCGGACGCGGCGGACGATCGTCTGCGCGGACTCCTCGACGTCGGCAAGGGATCCGGATGCCTCGACGGCCATCCGCCAGGTCGCCATGCGGCGGCGCTGGTAGATCTCGGCGGCCTCGTCGGCGTCGACGCGCTCGGCCCGTGCGATCCGCCGCTTCTGCCGCGTGACCCAGTCCGGGTCGGACGTGATGAAGCGGTAGTCGAGACAGAAGTCGAAGCACGGCTGGTCGATCGCCAGGATGCGCCCGTTGCGGTCCATGATCCGCCCGCGCAGCGCCGGAAGCAGGTCGGTGTTGCGCATGGCGCGGTCGATCTCGTGGCGGAAGCCCTGCCCACGGACGATCTGAAGGTGCACCAGCCGCCCGACCAGGACCAGCAGCCCTGCGGCGATGAGCCCCATGAAGATTTTCAATCGGCGTTTGTACATATCGCGAATTCAGTAATGTCGCTGACCAGGCGGAGTCTGCCGAGTCTTTGGCGGCAGCGCGGCGGGCCTTCCCAGGGCGCTGCGTGCCCGAAACGTCCAGTCCTCGCGGCGCCCTCGGAAGGACACCGCGCTTCACCGCGGTCTATCGTCTTCGTCTCGCCCGCCGGTCCGGTGCGACGGCGAACAGCCAGCGCTGGATGCGCGACAGTCCGGCGAAACCCGGCGGCGTCAGGACGGCCGTGTAGACCGCCAGCCCGCCCGCCTGTCCGAGCAGCCGGCCGTATTCGGCCCAGGTCAGCCCGCGCCCGGCCAGCAGGCACTGCATCGAAACCCACAGGAAGTGCGCCAGTCCGCAGAAGACCAGCGCCAGGAACGCCTGCGTTGTCATCCGCTCGCGGAAGAAGGCGTCCCGCACGCGGAAGACCACCCACGCCGCCGCCACGTACGCCAGCGCCATCGGCCCGATCACGGTCGTCGCTCCGGGCCCGGCGGCCGCGGTCAGGTCCAGGGCGAAGCCCAGCACCCACGCGGCAAGCACAGCGTCGAGCTCGGTCCTCGCCTTGGCGGCGATGAAGACGGCCACGATGGCGGTGAAATCCGGGCCGATCAGCCCGACCGCCTGCAGATCGATCGTCACGACGCGCCCGAGCGTGGTCTGGATCAGCACCAGCACGTAGGTCAGGATGACGAACGGGATCCATCGCATCAGTCGTCGCCGTTCCCTTCCAGTCCCGTCAGCGGGACGACGACGTAGACTTCCCGCAGCGACGCCAGGTCCGCCAGCGGACGAAGGCGCAGCGTGACGAATCCCGCGTGCTCGGGATCGTCGAGCACCTCGATCACTTCGGCAATCGGCAAGCCCGCAGGCAGGAACGCGTCGTCACGGCGCGTCAGCAGCCAGTCGCCCGGAAGGACGTTGTCGTTGCGGCTGACCTCCTCGACGATCATCCCGCCGCGCCCGTCGCCGCGGGCCCAGACGGGGATCAGGTCGCGGTTGGCGGGGGTCAGGGGCTCGAGCGCGGCCACGCCCTCACGGGTCACGGTCACTTGGCGCGGGTTGTCCGGGTCGATGACGCGGAACAGGTCGGCGGCGATTGCGAACTCGCGGTCGGTCACCAGCATCAGCCTCGCCGTGAACGCTCCGGACGCGTCGATCATCCCGGCCAGCACCGTTGACGCCACGGCCGCCCGGCGGCGCGGCAGGTCCTTCTCCCACGCGACGCCTGCGTACCCGGCGTGGATGCTCTTCGCGCGGTCGGTGAGCAGACGGCGGGTGGTGACGCGCGCGCCGGGCGTCGCCCCGGCGGCCGCGCCGACGTTCAGCGCCCGCGTGCGGCCGTACGGGAGCGATTCCGCCCCGACGACCCGCGCCGCGATCAGTTCGCACGGGAAGTCGCGCATCCGCCCGTAGAGGTACTGCTTGACGGCGTCCTGGCGCAGGTACTGCTGGTAGGCCCGCGACAGCTCGATGAGCTGGGCCTGGAGGGCGCGGTTCTCGCGGGCGAGCCGCCTCGCCTCGGCTTGGGTGATGCTCCGCCCGCCCTGCACGC
>CAZADC010000142.1:3916-8421 GCA_964483755.1 uncultured Planctomycetaceae bacterium
ACGCCGAGGTGACGTACATCAGCGGGTCGCTCGGCGCCCCCAGGGCGTAGCGCGCCAGGCTGCGCAGCGGATCGGCCGCCCGGCGCCCCAAAGCGGCGCAGGCGACGGCGACCAGCAGCAGGCCGGCCAGGACCCACTTCTTGGATGGTGTGCGGGGAATCCTCATTCGTCTCGCCCGATCTCGACGCGCATGATACCCTTTCGCCCGAGCCGCGGACAAGCCGCGGCCGGACGCGACGGACTGAAACACGGCGGAGGCGGCGCATGACGCGAGTCGGGATCATCGGGTGCGGCGGCATTGCACGGTTTCACTGTGAAGGCTACGAGCGCGCCGGGGCGCAGGTCGTGCACGCCTGTGATGTGCGCCGCGAGGCCGCCCGGGACGTGGCGGAACGGTGCGGCGCACGATGCTCGACCGACTACCGGACGCTGCTCGACGACCCGGAGGTCGAGCTGGTCAGCGTGTGTACGACGGCGGGGACGCACCGGGAGATCTGCCTTGCCGCCGTCGACGCGGGAAAGGGCGTCGTCTGCGAGAAGACGCTTACCGAAAACCCCGCCGACGCGGCGAAGGTGGTCCGCGCGGCCGCCGAGAGCGGCGCGTTTCTGGCGACGGCGTACATGAAGAACTTCTTCCCGGCGGTGCGGAAGGCGGCGGAGCTGCTGGCGGACATGGGTCCGATCACCAGCCTGTACGCTCGGACGTTTCAGCCGTCGGCGGGCGTGTGGGCCGACCCGCTGCCAACGGGGATGCTCGAACATCCCAGCCCGCCGGTGCGCAAATACGGCGGGGGCGCGCTGGTCTGCGGCGGCAGCCACGTGTTGAACCTGGTGCACCGCTTCGCCGGGCGTCCGGAGCGGGTGTCGGCCCGCATGCAGTCGCGCGACGGGCTGGACTTCGACGTCCAGGCGTGCGCCCTGCTGCATCTGCCCGGCGGCGGGTCGTGCCACTTCGAGGCGATGTGGCACCCGATGGCCGCGATCGGCTACGAGCGCAACGGCTGGGACGAGCGGTTCGAGATCAACACCCCCGCCGGGCGGCTGGAGATCTACACCGTCCTCTGGCACAGACCCGAAAGCAACGGCGTCCTGCTGGTCCATCACGACGCGGCGAGCGGGCGCATGACCGAGCACCGCTTCGAGCCCGTCAACGTCTTCGACGTGGAGATGGCGGAGATGCTGCGGGCCTTCGAGGCCGGCGAAACGCCGTCCCCGTCGGGCGTCGACGGATACGTCGTGGATGAGCTGATCGCCCATGTCGCCGAAAGCGCCGCGCGGGACGGCGAGACGCTGGACGTTCAATGGCGCGACCGAGCGTAAACGGACGTCGCCCGCGGCGCGGCGACTTGCGGACGGACACGAGAGCCGCCTATAGTGTCCGGGCCATGAACCGATCGAAAGCGAAACGGGCGGGATCCGGGCTCGGTCCGGCTCTCGCGTGGTGCGGGCTGTCGCTGCTCCTGACGGTCGCGGTCGCCGGATGCAAGGGCGACGTCCTGACGGGCGGCGCCGACGGCGGCGAGCAAAGCGTTCCCGGGCCGATCAATCTGCTGCTGCCGCACGAGATCCGCATCCATCCCTTCACCGGCACGCGGACCTTCGACGAGGCGGGCGGCGTGCGCGGCATCGAGGTCCGCGTCGAGGCCCGCGACGCCTACGCCGACCCGACCAAGGCGTTCGGCGAGTTCCGCTTCGAGCTCTACGATTACAAGCCCAACCGCCCGGACCACCGGGGCGACCGCCTGGCGATGTGGCGCGAGTCGCTGCTCGAACCGGAGAAGAACCTCGTCCACTGGGACGAGATCACGCGGACCTACGAGTTCAAGCTGCAGTGGGCGCGGGCGATCCCCGTCGGCAGGCGGTTCGTACTGGTGGCCGTGTTCGACAGCCCTTTCACCCGGCGCCTCTTCGCCGAGCGAACGGCGATATCGGGAGAGTGACGCGGAGCGAGACCGGAAACGGGAATCCGATCCATGCGACGAAAGTCGGAGAGAGCAATCCGGGGCGCTTGTGCGGCCGGCCGTTCGGCAAACGGACGGGCGCCGTTCCGTCCTGCCCCCACGGCGACGGTGGGCCTGATCTGCGCGATACTGGCGCTCTGCACGGCGCCCGGATGCGTGTCCGGCGAGTTCACGCGACCGCAGTACGACACGGTGTACATCGGTCAGCCGCCGCGAGGCGTCGAGCGCGCCCTGGGCGAGCCGACCCGCGTCGAGGAAGACACCTGGGTGTACGTGAACGAGTCGCCCTATTACCGCGCGGAGATCGTCTTTGATAAGGGGCTGGTCTCCCGCAAGACGTTCTCCTACACCCGGCCGCCGGATTCGCACGGGCGCTGAGCTGAAGCATCCCCCTGCCCCGCACGCGCGCCGGGGTCGTCAGCCCGCTCCGGCCCGGCTGCCCTCGGGGGCGCGCAGACACGGCGGGAACGCACGTCCCGCCGCGTCATGACAGGCAATGCCGGCCGCTCGGGGCGGACCGGAGTGTCACTTCTTCTCTTTGGCGCGCTCCTCGAGGAGCTGCTCCTGGTAGCGGATCTGGTCGGTCTTGCAGTAGGGGCAGATGATCCGCGGCGGCTGGGGGGAGTTCATCCACCGCTCGGGGTTTACGGCCACGTCGGAAACGAAGTACTCGCCGCACTTGAGGCACTTCTGCATCTGCACGGCCATGCCGCCGCATTCTTCCTTCGGGCAGGGGATTCTCATGCCCATGGGCCCGTACATCATGCTGGCCATCTCGGGGTCGTCGGGCTGCGGCAGATCCTCCGGCGCGATGGTGAACTCGTGGTCGCACTTCAGGCACTTGAAGCGCAGCGGCTCCACGTCGACGTCCGTGCCGGGGCTGCCGAAGAGGTTCATGAACGTCAGAACGAGCGAGCCGACGATCACCAGCGCCAAGGCGCCGGCGAAGACGTACTCCATGTTTCCGCTCCCCCCGCCACCCCCGAGGTTCAACTGCCGTACGCCAAAACGCTTCAGCCGATTGCTGGACATGCCGGAGCTCCGTGAGAGTTGGACCAGGACGGTATCGGACGGGCCACTACACCCGTCCCTTACCGTTTATTATGGACTCCGACAGGCCACGCCGCCAACAGAAATTGCGCCGCACCCCTCACTCAGGTGTGCGACATGATTTCGTGGCACGAAATCATGTCGCACACAGAGCGGGAGAGAGCAGTGAGTAGAAAGGAGATGCCCCGGTCGACGCCGCATGCGGCGATGCGCTTGGCCTGCGAGCATCTGTCTCCCGCGGTCTCCTCTCTACTTTCTCCTTTCCTCCTGGCGTCAGACGGGGAAACAAAAGTGCTTATCGGCTGCCACCAAAGTATGTCGCACACCTCACTCAGTGTTTCTTCGGCTTCGTCGCCCCGTCGAGGGCGGCGCCCAGCACGTCGTCTACGCTCTTCGCCCAGCGGAATTCGATGTGCTCCCGCGCGTCGGCCGGCACGTCATCGAGGTCCTTCCGGTTGCGCTCGGGGAGGACGACGGTCTTGATGCCCGCCCGCTTGGCGGCGAGGACCTTTTCCTTGATGCCGCCGACCGGCAGGACCAGCCCGCGGAGTGTGATCTCGCCCGTCATCGCGGTGTCGGACCGCGCCGCCCGTCCCGTCAGCAGGCTCGTCAGCGCGGTGACCATCGCGACGCCGGCGGACGGACCGTCCTTCGGGACCGCCCCGGCGGGAACGTGGACGTGAACGTCCCGGCGGGCGATCTCCTCGGCGTCGACGTTCAGCTCTTCGGCCCGGCTCCTGATGAGGCTGAACGCCGCCTGGGCGGACTCCTTCATCACGTCGCCGATCTGCCCGGTCAGCGTGAGGTTGCCCTTGCCGGGGTAGGCGGTCGCCTCGACGAAGATGATCTGCCCGCCGGCGGGCGTGTAGGCGAGCCCCGTCGCCACGCCGGGCGTGGAGGTCCGCTGGGCGAGCTCGCTCTCATACTTCCGCGGGCCCAGCATCTCGCGGACGAGCCGGGGATTGACGGTGCGGGTCTTCGCCTCGCCCGAGGCGATCAGGGCGGCCACGCCGCGGCAGACGGCGCCGATCTGGCGCTCCAGCTCGCGGACGCCGGCCTCCCGGGTGTACTGGTCGATCACCTTCATGATCGCCTTGTCGCGCCACTTGCACTGCGAGGCGTTCAGCCCGTTCTGCTCCAGCTGGCGCGGGACGAGGTACTTCTCAGCGATGTGGAGCTTCTCGTCCTGCGTGTAGCCGGGCAGCTCGATGACCTCCATGCGGTCGCGAAGCGCCGGGGGCACCGGCTGCATGTAGTTCGCCGTGCCGATGAACAGGACCTTCGACAGGTCGAAGGGCACATTGAGATAGTGGTCTTGGAACGTGCTGTTCTGGGCGGGGTCGAGAACCTCCAGCAGCGCCGAGGTCGGGTCGCCGCGAAAGTCCTGCCCGACCTTGTCCAGCTCGTCGAGCATGAAGACGGGGTTGTTCGTCCCCGCCTTGCGGACCTCCTGGATGATCCGCCCGGGCATGGCGCCGATGTAGGTCCGCCGGT
>CAZADC010000143.1:0-8399 GCA_964483755.1 uncultured Planctomycetaceae bacterium
GCACCCGTGGCCTGCCCAGCGACGCGCACGTGCGCTTCCTGGGGCGGCCGATGCGGGTGGCCGCCTCGGACGACCTGCTGGGCCGCGTGTTCGACGGGGCGGGCCGGCCCCGTGACGGCGGTCCGCACCTGCACGACGACGAGGTGGGCCTGGCCGGCCCGTCGGTGAACCCCGTCCGGCGGATCGTGCCGCGCACGATGGTGCGCACCGGCATCCCGATGATCGACGTGTTCAACACCCTGGTCGAGAGCCAGAAGCTGCCGATCTTCTCGGTGGCGGGCGAGCCGTACAACGAGGTGCTCGCGCGCGTCGGACTCCAGGCCGAGGCGGACGTGATCGTCTTCGGCGGACTGGGCCTGCGGCACGACGACTACCTGACCTTCCGCCGGACGTTCGAGGAGGGCGGCGTGCTCGGGCGGACGATCATGTTCGTCCACACCGCCTCCGACCCGGTCGTCGAGTGCATCATGGTCCCGGACCTGTGCCTCGCCGTCGGCGAGCAGTACGCCCTCCAGGGCAAGCGGGTGCTGACGCTCCTGACCGACATGACCGCCTTCGCCGACGCCCTGAAGGAAATCGCGATCTCGATGGAGAAGATTCCCTCTAACCGCGGATACCCCGGCGATCTCTACACCCAGATGGCCCGCCGCTACGAGAAGGCGGTCGACCTCGACGGCGCCGGCTCGCTCACCATTCTGGCCGCCGTCACGATGCCCGGCGACGACGTCAACCACCCCGTGCCCGACAACACCGGGTACATCACCGAGGGGCAGTTCTACCTCCGCGGCGGGTGGATCGAGCCGTTCGGGTCGCTGTCCCGCCTGAAGCAGCAGGTCAACGACGACACCCGCGACGACCACCGGGCGATCATGAACGCCTGCATCCAGCTCTACGCCCAGGCCCGCGAGTCGCGCGAGAAGCGCGACATGGGCTTCGAGATGTCCCGCTGGGACCAGAGACTGCTCCGCTACGGCGACCTGTTCGAGCAGCGGATCATGGACCTGCGGGTCAACATCGCCCTGGAGGAGGCCCTCGACCGCTGCTGGGAGCTGCTGGCCGAGTGCTTCCAGCCGCAGGAGACGGGCATCCGGCGATCGCTCATCGACAAGCACTGGCCGAAGGACGCCGGGGACGAGACCGCCGACGCCGAGGAAGGCGAAGGCGAGCAGACGCCCGAGCAGGCGGAACCCGCCGAGACCGCCGGCGCCTGACGATGCAACCGACTGACACGGACGACACGTGGCCAAGAAGAAGATCAAACTCACCCGCCCGGAGCTGAAGCGTCAGCGGGAGCGTCTCGAACGGTTCGAGCGCTATCTGCCGATGCTCAAGCTCAAGCAGCAGCAGCTCCAGATGACGCTGCGCGACATCGCCGGGCGCCGGCGCGAGGCGCGGGAGGCGGTCGAGCAGGCCCGCGGGCAGTTCGACCCCTACCGGGCGGTGCTCGCCGACCGGGCGGGCGTGGACGTCGAAGCCCTCGCCAAGCCCGAGACCGTCCACACCTCCGAGCGGAACATCGCCGGCGTGGTGATTCCCGTCTTCGAGGGCGTCGACTTCCCCGAGGCGCGGTACAGCCTGTTCGCCACCCCGCCGTGGGTCGACCGCGCCCTCGCCGACCTCCGCGAGATCAGCCGCCTCGAGGCGACCGTCGAAGTGCTCGACGAGCAGTATCGCCTCCTGGACGCCGAGCTGACCAAGATCATCCAGCGAGTCAACCTCTTCGAGAAAGTCATGATCCCCGAGGCACGCGAGGCGATCCGCCGCATCCGCATCCACCTCGGCGACGAGATGACCGCAGCCGTCGGGCGGGCGAAGATCGCCAAGGCGAAGCTCGCCCAGAAGGAGCACGCGTCGACCGGGTCCACCGCCGTCGCCGAGACGCCGCAGGAAGACCAGAGCGCGCAGGAGTCGCAGTAGATGATCGTCCCGATGCGAAAGGTGTTCGTCGTGACCCGCCGGCGCGACCGGGAGCGTCTGCTGGACGCCCTCGGCGAGCTCGGCGTGGTGCACCTGACGCCGGCCGAGTCGGGCGCCGAGGGGCCGGCCGAGAAGGTCGCCGCCAAGCGGGACCGCGCCGAGCGGGCGCGCCAGGCGCTGGCGGGCGTCGAGCCGGCCGGCGAGCCGAGCGACGTCCCTGACGAGCAGATCGCCGACGCCGTGCTGAAAGTCTACCAGCAGTCCGTCGAGAAGCAGTCGCGACTCGACTCCCTCAACCGCCAGCTCGACCAGCTCGAGATGTGGGGCGACGTGCGCCTGGAGCAGTTCCGCACACTGGAGGACGCCGGCGTCGCCGTGAAGTTCTTCAGCGTCCCCGCCGAGGACGCCGACGACGTGTCGGCCGAGGTGGTCGAGGCGATCCGCGAGCTGCCGAACGACCGTCTGCTCGTAGCGGCCGCAACGCGGGACGGCGAGATCGAAGCGCCCGAGTCCGCCGAGGAAGTCCCCCTCCCCCAGCGCGACCGGCCGGACATCCGCGCCGAGGCGGCCGGGATCGACCGGGCGCTGCGCGAGGACCGCGACCGGCTCGCCGCCCTGGCCGGCCGCATGGACGACCTGGACGGCCAGATCGAACGTCTTCGCATCAAGGCGAAGTGGTCGGCCGCACGGCGCGGCGGGCTGCAGACCGAGGGGCTCTTCGGCGTGCAGGGCTGGGCCCCGGCCGAGGACGCCGACGATCTGGGCGATGCGCTGCGGCGGCGTGGGCTCGACGCGGCCGTCGAGTACGTCGATCCGGACCCGGACGAGGATCCGCCGACGCTCATCCGCTACCCGCGCTGGGCCCGCCCCATGAAGGCGATGTTCGACCTGCTCGGCACGGTGCCCGGCTACCGGGAATACGACGTGTCGCCGTTCTTCATGGTCGCCCTGCCGATCTTCGCGGCAATGCTGTTCGGCGACGCGGGCTACGGGCTGGTCTTCACGGCCGTGGCGCTGGCGATGCGCGGGAAGATCCGCGCCCGGGCCGGCGGCAACGCCGCCAACCTGATCCTCGTCTTCGGGCTGACGACGCTGGTCTGGGGCGTGCTGACGGCGAACTACTTCGGCGTCACGCCGCAGGACATGCTCGCGGCCGGGGGCATTTGGGCGTGGCTGGGCGCGGCGCTGAAATCCCTCGCCCCGCTCTGGTCGACCGACCAGGAGACGGCGAGGAACCTGATCATCAAGGTGAGCTTCGTGTTCGGCTCGATCCACCTGATCCTGGCGCACCTGCGTCAGGCGCTGGGGTACGCTCCGAACGTGCGGTTCATCGCCGAGCTGGGCTGGTCGTCGTTCCTGGCGGGCATGCTGGGGCTGATCTGGCTGCTGTTCTTCCCGAAGGACGTGTGGATGCCGACGAACGTGATGTTCGCCCTGCTGGGCGTCGGCGGCGCGGCGGTGGTGCTGTTCAGCTATCCCAGCCGCAACCCCGCCAAGGTCGTCGGCCTGGGCGTGATCGCCAACATCCTTCCGATGATCAGCACCTTCTCGGACACGATAAGCTACATCCGCCTGATGGCGGTCGGGCTGGCGAGCTACTACATCGCCAGCGCGTTCAACGGGCTGGGCGCGAGGCTGGCGGACCTGTCGGGCTGGCTGATCCCCTTCGCGGTGATCGTCATCGTCGCCGCCCACCTGCTGAACATCGCGCTGGGCGTCATCGCGCTGTTCGCGCACGGCGTCCGGCTGAACATGCTGGAATTCTCGAGCAACGCGGGCGTGCAGTGGTCCGGTTACCCCTACGCGCCCTTTGCCGAAAACGCAGAGCAAGGAGAGTCGTGACATGGAATGGCTAGGTCAACTGGGGTTCGCGCTTCCTCTCGGTCTGGGCGCGGTCGGAAGCGCCCTGGGCATCGGCGCCGCGGGACGCGCCGCGGCCGGGGCGTGGGCCAAGGAAGCCCGCGAGGGCAAGGGGCTGGACTTCAAGTACATCGCGCTGACGGGCATGCCCCTTTCACAGACGATCTACGGGTTCGTGCTCATGCTGGCGTTCTTCCAGGCGACCCTGGAAGGCGGCGAGACGGCGCGGATCTTCTCGCCGGAGTACGTAGCCGCCAACGCCGGCGCGCTGTTCAGCATCGGGCTGGCGTGCGGACTCGGCGAGCTGTTCAGCGCCTGGATGCAGGGCGTGATCGGCGCCTCGGGCATCCGAGCGATGTCCGAGGGCGAGGGCAAGCCCTTCGTCTTCAGCATCATCGCGATGGGCATCGCCGAGACGGTCGGCCTGTTCTCCTGCTTCTTCATGTTCCTCATGGCGCCGCCGGCGTAACGCGGACATCCCGGCGGGCGCGAAGCGTCCGAACTCCTTTACCGCGCGGCGGCCCGGCGCTCCGACCCGATCGGGGCGCGCGGGTCGCCGCGCTTTCGCGCGCCGCGCAGGCGCCCGCAATCTCAGGTGTTTTACGTATTCATCAAGCGGTCCGTCCGTGTAGACGATACGGGTTATGAGGTCTGCGCGTACCAGCCGCACTTCCGCGCAGGAGTCGCAACGGGAACATGACCCCCGAGGCTCAGACATCCCGCCGACGCGAGCCGCGCCCCAACAGCCCGTTTCGCGTCGGGATTCAGCTCAAGAGCGTGCTCATCCTCGCGTTCGTGGTGATCTCCATCGTCGTCGCGGGCGGGTGGTTCTACTTCATCACCGTCCGGGACGCCCTGCAGGCCACCGACCGCCGACACGCCCTGCGCCTCGCCGACACGCTCGCCATGGCGGCCGCGAGAGAGCTCGAGAACGGCGCGGGCGAGGCCCTTCATCACCTCGCCGCCGACGCGATCCGTGCCGACACCGTCCGCTACGCCGCGGTCGTCGACGCCGAAGGAAACACCCTGGCGGCGGCGTCGAGCGCCGGCCAGACAGGCCGCTGGAAAGAGCTGACCGACCTGCCCGTGCCGCTGCGCGCCGCCGAGCAGGTGGGCCCGCACCTGCTGCGGGTCGCGCGTCCGGTGGTCAGCCGCGAGACCGACGGCGCCGACGCCCTGATCGGGTCGGTCCGCCTGGTCGTGGACAACCACAGGAGCGCCGAATCACTGGTCGCCGTCCAGCAGCGGATGGGCATCATCGGGGCCGGCGTGGTCCTCTGCGCCATGCCGCTGGGCTATCTGCTGGTCTGGCGCGCGATGGTCCAGCCGATCCGCAGGCTCGTCCGCTCCGCCCGTCGCCTCGAAGGCGGCGATTTCACCATCCGCATGGGCGTCAACCGCCAGGACGAGATCGGGGAGCTGTCGGCCGCGCTGGACCACATGGTCGAGCAGATCGCGGCCGCCCAGCAGGAGCTGCGGATAGCGAACGAAATGCTGGAGAGCAAGGTTGCCCGGCGCACCGACGAGCTGCAGCGGGCGAACCGGCGGCTTCGGGAGGAGATGGCCGAGAAGGAGGATTTCCTCCGCGCCGTCAGCCACGACCTCAACGCCCCGCTGCGGAACGTGGCGGGCATGGCGGACCTGATCGTCGCGCGCCACGGCGACGACCTGCCCCGCGACGTGCTGGAGCGCGTCGAGCGCATCCGGGCCAACATTGATGCGGAAACCGAGCTCATCGGCGAGCTGCTCGAACTGTCGCACATCCGCACCCGACCGCAGACGCGGACGCTCGTGAACATAAACGAGCTGATCGGCGAAGTGCTGGACTCCCTGGAGTTCGAGCTGCGGGCCCGCGGGATCGACGTGGCGGTCGATGAAGCGATGCCCGTCGTCTACGTCGAGAAGGCCCGACTCCGGCAGGTCTTCCTGAACCTGATCGACAACGCGGTGAAGTACATGCACCGCGACGAGGGCGGGCGGATCGAGGTCGGATACCGCTTCGCCGACGGCATGCACGACTTCAGTGTGTCCGACAACGGACCCGGCGTGGACGGCGACGACCAGGAGAAGATTTTCTACGTCTTCCGGCGCGGCCGGGCGGCCGCAGAGGTGGAGGGCAAGGGCATCGGACTGGCGCTGGTCCGCACCGTCGCCGCCAACTATGAAGGCCGGGCGTGGGTCGAGACGGCCCCCGAGGGCGGCGCCGCCGTGCACGTCGCCCTCGCCGCTCACTGCACCGAACCGCCGCCGAACCATCCCGGGGACGTCAAACGCACCACGGCCTCCTGGCGAACGCGCGAAGAGGCCGCCGCCGGACAAGGGAGCGCCGCGCCATGACCGGGCAAATGAACAAAAAGCCCCGCATCCTCGTCGTCGAGGACGACCCGGATCAGCGGATGCTCATCTGCGAAGTGCTGGCGATGCACTTTGACGACCCCGACGAGCAGCGCATCACCCCCGTCCGCTCGGCCGCCGAGTGCCTCCAGGCGGACCTCGAGAGCTTCGACGTCGTGCTCCAGGACTACAACCTGCCCGACGGCGGCGGGCTGGACCTGCTGCGGGAAATCCGTCGCCGTGCCGACATTCCCGTCATCGTCGTCACGGCCGAGAACACGCGCGGCACGGTCCTCAGCGCCATCCGAGCCGGGGCGGCGGACTACGTCATCAAGCTCGGCGACTACCTGTTCACGCTGCCCATCGTGGTCACCAAGAACGTCCGCCAGCATCGCCTGCGCCGGGAGAACGCCGAGTTGCAGCACCGCCTGTCCGAGACGCTGAACGAGCTGGCCGACAAGAACCGCCGCCTGTCCGAGTCGATGGAGCTGCTCCGCGCGGCCGCCGACACCGACGTGCTGACCGGCCTGTCCAACCGCCGGCGTTTCGGCGAGGTGCTCGACCGCCAGTTCAGCGAGGCCGTGCGGTACGGGTTCGACCTGACCTGCTGCATGTGCGACCTGGACCACTACAAGCAGCTCAACGACGAGCTCGGTCACCAGGCGGGGGACGAGGCACTGGCCGAGACGGCCGACGTGATCCGCTCCAAGCTGCGAACCAGCGACGTGGCGGCACGGTACGGCGGCGACGAGTTCGTCCTGCTGCTTCCGCACACGTCAATCCGTCGGGGCGTCGAGGTGACCGGGCGCATCCGCGCCGCGCTTGTGGATCGCTGGCGGTCGGCCAGCAAGCACCACCGGCGGGTGACGATGTCCGTCGGCGTCGCGTCGCTGCGCGCCAACCGCCCCGCCAACTCGGAAGTTCTCGTCCGGATGGCCGACCGGTCGCTGTATGCGGCCAAGAGTCGCGGGCGAGACCGGGTCGTCGCGTGCGGGCAGGTTCCTCCCGAGTCCGGACGCGCCAGCGCCTGACGCCGGACGCGAAGCCGCCGACGCCCATACCCCGCGGGGACCCCGCCGGAGTCGCCCGGATCAGATGCCCCCGCCGTGGTTGTGCATGCCGCATTCCTTGTGCCCCTGCTCCCAAGGGAACTTGCCCATCCGCTTGTCGAAGCCCTCCTTGACCGGCACGTGGCAGGGACGGCAGCCGATCACCTTGAACCGCTCGTCGTAAGGCGAAACGTAGTCGTAAAGGTCGTTGTACGGCAGGTCGTTGCGCTCGGTGTACTCGTCAACGTCGCGCTCGGTCCAGTCCAGCAGCGGGTTGAGTTTCAGGATCCGCCGCCCGTCCTCCGTCTCGACGAACCTGGCCTTCTCGGCGTTGCCGCCCCGATGCGCGGACTGATCGACACGAAGACCGGCAATCCAGGCGTCCAGCGTTCCCAGCGCCCGCTGCAGCGGAAGCTGCTTTCGCACGCGGCAGCACGTGTCCCGACCGAAGTAGTGGGCGTGCTGGCCGAACATCTCGTACAGCGACTCGAGGTCCTGTTCGCTCGGGGCGAACCGCTCGATCGTGATTCCGTATCGCTGCTCCACGCGCCCGAGCAATTCGTAGGTCTCCGGGTAGTTCAGCCGCGTGTCGACAAAAAAAACGCGAAACGGAATCCCGAGGCGCGACGCCAGGTCGATCGCCACGACGCCGGTCTTCTGCAGCGACGTGCCGATGGCAGCCCGCTCGCCGAACCGCTCGAACGCGAAGCGCAGCAGCGACGGCGCGTCCATCGTCCGCAACTCCGAAACGTCCACTTCCGTCAACTCCACGTCCTCACGCTCCCTCGGGCCAACTGTCACATTGTGATTCACTACATTCTACGCGCCGTCGGTGTCTCGGAGAAGGCCGCTGACCTGATCTGGTCACGAAAGGGGATGCCCCGTCATGGATCGCTGCTCATCATCGTCAGGCTCAACATGCACGACCACGTCCAGAACGTCCGGGCCGTCGTCGAGCAGACGACGCTTGACGGCGGTGGCAATGTCGTGCCCCTGACGGACCGTCGCGTCAGGGTTCACGAGCACGTGAAGATCGACCTCGATGCCCGGCCCGACGTAGCGCGTGCGAACCTGATGCGCCTCCAGCACGCCGTCGGTCTCGGCGGCGACCTGCTCGATCCGCCGCCGCTCGGTCTCGGACGCCCCGGCATCAATGAGCTGCTTCACCGCCGGGCTGCCGATCTTCCACGCCGCGTGCAGCACGAACAGGCTCACCAGCACCGCGCCGACATGGTCCAC
>CAZADC010000144.1:0-8345 GCA_964483755.1 uncultured Planctomycetaceae bacterium
GCCTCCAGGTCGGTGATGTCGGCGTCGTCGAAGTGCGTCACGTGCGCCGTGGTCGTCTGCGACTCGTGCATGCGCTTCGCGATCGTCCGGCGGATCGAGCGCATCTTCTCGCGACGGATCGGTCCGAAACGGTCCGACTCGCCGCCGCCTTCCGCCTTGCCCCGTTCGGCGCCCGACGCCGTCTGCCGGGCGGCGGCCTTCACGTCGGATTCGGTGATCCACCCGTCCTCGCCGCTGCCGTCGATCTGCCGGAGATCGACACCGAGCTCGCGCGCCAGGCGGCGCGTGGACGGAGCGGCCGGGATGTCCGTCCCCGCCGTCGAACCGCCCGACCCGCTGACCGACGAGGTGGTCCGCGCCTCGCCGCCGCTCTCGCCAAGCTCGCGCTTCTTCTTCCCGGCGGGCTTCCCGGCCTTCGCCTTCTCGCCGGACGGCTCGCCCTCTTCGCCTTCGTCCTCCTCCTCTCGCGCGGGGGGCTCCGGCTCCTTCGCTTCCTCACCGGCCGGCTTCTCCCGCTGGGGTTCCTCCTCGCCGGTCTCCGGCTCGCCCTGTTCGTCCTCGGGCGGTTCGGGCGCCTCCTCCTGTTGGGTCTGTTCGGCTTCGCCGCCTTCGTCTGTCGTCTCGTCCTGCTCACCGGTCTCCAGTGTGATCAGCAGGTCGCCGGGCTCGACCTCCTGGTCGCTCTCGACGTGGATCTCCTTCACGGTGCCCGCCTTCGGGCACGGCACCTCGGCGACGGCCTTGTCGGTCTCGAGCTCGACGATGCCCTGGTCGACCTCCACCGTGTCGCCCTTCTTGACCAGGATGCTCGCGACGGTGGCCGACTCGACCCCTTCGCCCATGTCCGGCAGGTTGATTTTTTCTTCCATGATGTCCCTCGTGTGTGCGTTACTCTTCCGCGGCTTCTGTCGTGGCGGGCGCCCGGCTCAGACGGTCCACGGCGCCGGCGCGTCGGGGTCCACGTCCAGTTCGTCAATGACGGACGGCAGCTTCGCCCCGTCGAACGTCCCTTCGTCGGCCAGGCGCCACAGCGCCGCCAGCGTCACGTGCTCGGCGCTGACCTCGAAGAACCGCCGCAGCGCCTCCCGCGACTCGCTGCGTCCGAATCCGTCGGCGCCCAGCGCGGTCAGCCCGGCGTCGACCCACGGGGCGATTTGCTCGGGCACGCCGCGGACGTAGTCGCTGACGGCGACGACCGGTCCGTCGGCGTCGGCGAGCGCCTCGCGGACGTATGGCGTGCGGGGCTCGGCGTCCGGGTGCAGGCGGTTCCATCGCTCCGCCTCCATGGCGTCGCGGCGGAGCATGGTGTAGCTCGTCGCGCTCCAGACGTCGCTCGATACACCATACCGCTCGGCGAGCATCTCCTGCGCCCGCATCGCCTCGAACAGCAGTGAGCCGCTGCCGAGAAGCTGAACCCGCGGCGCGTCCGCGTCGTCGGCGTCGCGCGACGAGACCTTGTGCAGACCCTTGCAGATGCCCTCGGCCGCCCCGTCCGGCATGGCGGGCATTTCGTGGTTCTCGTTCTGGATCGTCAGGTAGTAGATCGCCTGCTCGCCCTCGCCGTGCAGCCGCCGCAGGGCGTCGAGCGTGAGCACGACCGTCTCGTACGCGAAGGCCGGGTCGTACGGCCGGACGTTGGGGTAGGTGGACGCGACCAGCAGCGAGTGCCCGTCCTGGTGCTGGAGTCCTTCGCCGTTGAGCGTGGTCCGTCCGGAGGTGGCGCCGACGAGCAGCCCCTTCGCCCGCGCGTCGCCGGCCGCCCAGATCAGGTCGCCGATCCGCTGGAAGCCGAACATCGAGTAGAACAGGAAGATCGGCGCCATCTCGACGGCGCGTGTCGCGTAGGACGTCCCGGCCGCGATGAACGACGACATGCAGCCTGCCTCGGTGATGCCTTCCTCGAGAATCTGTCCGCCCTTCGCCTCGCGGTAGTAGAGCATCTTCTCGCGATCGACCGGCTCGTACTTCTGTCCGACGTAGGAGTAGATGCCGCACTGGCGGAAGAGCGATTCCATGCCGAACGTGCGGGCCTCGTCGGGGACGATGGGGACGATCCGCGGGCCCAGCTCCTGGTCGCGCAGCAGGCGCGACAGGAGGCGGACGAACGCCATCGTCGTCGACACCTCCTTGCCCCCGCTGTCGCCGAGCAGCTCCTCGTAGTCGTCAAGCGACGGCACGTTGATCCCCTCGGCGTCTTCGGACCGCGACGGGACGAACCCCCCCAGCGCCTCGCGCCGCTTGAGCAGGTACTTGACGTCCGGGCTGTCCTCGTCCGGACGGTGGAACGGGGCCTCGGCGATCTCGTCGTCGCCGATCGGCAGGTCCAGGCGCGTGCGGAACGCCTTGAGCTCGGCCTCGTTGAACTCCTTCTGCTTGTGAGAGATGTTCCGGCCTTCGCCGGCCTCGCCCTGCCCGTAGCCCTTGACCGTCTGGGCGAGAATGACGACGGGGCGTCCCTTCGTCTCGGTCGCCGCCTTGTAGGCGGCGTAGACCTTCTTGGGGTCGTGCCCGCCGCGGCGGAGGCTCTCGAGCTTCTCGTCGGTGAAATCCTCGACGAGGGCGGCCAGGTCGGGATCGGCCCCGAAGAAGTGCTCGCGCATGTACGCCCCGCCCGCCACGACGTACTTCTGCCACTCGCCGTCGACGACCTCGCCCATGCGCTGGACGAGCTTTTCGCCGGCGTCGGACGCCAGCAGCGGGTCCCAGTCCTCGCTCCAGAGCACCTTGAGGACCCGCCATCCGGCGCCGCGGAAGAACCGCTCCAGCTCGCGGACGACGCTCCCGTTGCCGCGGACCGGTCCGTCGAGGCGCTGCAGGTTGCAGTTGATCACGAAGATCAGGTTGTCGAGCTGGTTGTTGCCCGCGAAGTGGATGGCGCCGGTCGACTCCGGCTCGTCCATCTCGCCGTCGCCCAGCATCGCCCAGACCTTCGCGTCGGTCGGCTCGCACAGCCCGCGGTCGGCGAGGTACTTCTGGAACCGCGCCTGGTAGATCGACATGATCGGCGCCAGGCCCATTGAGACCGTCGGCATCTCCCACAGGTCGGGCATCAGCCAGGGGTGCGGATAGCTGCTCAGTCCGCCCTCGGGCTGCAGCTCCCGCCGGAAGTTGCGGAGCCGATCCTCCGACAGCCGTCCCTCCATGAACGCCCGGGCGTACACGCCGGGCGACGCGTGCCCCTGGAAGAACACCAGGTCGCCGGGGGACGAATCCGTCCGCGCCCGCCAGAAGTGGTTGAACCCGACCTCCCACAGCGTCGCGGCCGACGAGTAGGTCGAGATGTGCCCGCCGATCCCCGACAGCTCGCGGTTGGCGCGGTGGACCATCGCCATCGCGTTCCAGCGGATGAGGTTCGTCAGGCGGCGCTCGGTGTCCAGGTCGCCGGGGTAGGGCGGCTGGTCGTCCGGGCCGATCGTGTTGACGTGCGGCGTGTTGCCGAGCATGCATACCTCCACGCCGCGGAGGAACGCACGCTCGTTCAGGATCGACAGCAGCACGCTCGCGCGGCGCCTCCCCTGCCGGTCGACGACGTAGTCCAGCGAAGCCAGCCATTCGACCAGCTCCTCGTCGGGGATGCTCTCCAGGTTGATCGGCGGCTTGTGCTTCATCGGCGTTCCTCTCTCGTATCGCGCTGTCGGCCTTCAGCGGTCGTAACGCGCGCTCATCGTTTGCGGTAGACTTCGGTCGCCACGCCCAGGTGCACCTCCGCCGCTCCCGACAAGGTCTCGCTGAGCGTCGGGTGCGGGTGGATCGTCTCGGCAAGGTCGCGGGCGCGGCAGCCCATCTCGATTGCCAGCACGCCCTCGGAGATCAACTCGCCCGCGTCGGCGCCGACGATCCCGACGCCCAGAACGCGATCAGTGTCCGGGTCGAACAGCATCTTCGTCATCCCCTCCGGCCGCCCGATCGACTGTGCCCGTCCGCTGGCCGCCCAGGGATAGCGTGCGACTTCCACGTCGATTCCGCGGCGCTTCGCCTCGAGCTCGGTCAGACCGGCCCAGGCGACTTCCGGCTCGGTGAACATGACGGCCGGGATGGCGCGCGGGTCGAACGCGGCGTCCCGGCCGGCGGCCCGCTCGGCCGCGACGTACCCGTCGTGAAACGCCTTGTGCGCGAGCATGGGCTGGCCGATCAGGTCGCCGACGGCGTAAATGTTGTCGGCCGTGGTGTGCCGGGCGTCGTCGACGATCACGAATCCGTCGTCGTCCACCTCAACGCCCGCGGCGTCGAGCCCGATGCCCTCGGAGTTGGGACGCCGGCCGACGGAGACGAGCACGCGGTCGAAGCGCCGGGTCTCGTCGCCGTCGCCGGTGTCCAGGGTCGCCTCGATGCCGCCGTCGACTTCCTTCAGCTCGGCGACCTTCGTTTCCAGCAGAATGTCCTCGAACAGATCGTCCAGCACCTTGCGCAGCGGGCGGACGAGGTCGCGGTCTGCGCCGGGCAGCAGCCCGTCGAGCATCTCGACGACGGTGACCTTCGAGCCGAGGCGGGCGTAGAGCGTGCCCATCTCCAGCCCGATGTACCCGCCCCCGACGACCAGCAGCGAGTCCGGCACTTCGGGCAGCTCCAGCGCCTCGGTGGAGCGCATGACGAGGTCGCTGTCCAGGCCGAGCGGGCCCGGCTGGGTGACGGACGACCCGACGGCTAGGATGAGCCGGTCGAACTCCAGCCGTTCGTCGTCGACGTCGCCCTCCAGACGCAGGGCGGACGGGCCATCGAGCGTGCCGACGGCGTGGACGACCTGCACCTTGCGGCGCTGGGCGAGTTGGTCCAGCCCGCCGGCGAGCCGGTCCAGTGCGGCCGACTTGCGGTCCCTGAGCCGGTCGAGGTCAATGTCGGGTCGGTCGAAGGAGATGCCCCATTCCGCCGCCCGCTCGGCCGCGGCGATCGTCTCGGCCGCGTGGAGCAGCGCCTTGGACGGGATGCACCCCTCCAGCAGGCACACGCCGCCCAGCGTCGGGCGCCGCTCGACGATGGCGCCCTCCATTCCCAGATCGGCCGCCATGAACGCCGCGGCGTATCCGCCGGGCCCGCCTCCCAGAACCACCAGCTCTTTCTTCATAAGCTCCGCTCACAGCACGTTCGGCGCAGGGACCACCCTGTTTCGTCGGAGCATTATAGGCGGCGCGGAGCGACCGACGGCGGAGGGCTACCGGGACGATCGGCCCGGCGCGTCGGCGGGAGCGGCGGCGTCGAACTCGTCGCCGCGGAAGGTGTGCCCGAGATAGGTGCGACGCACCAACTCGTCGGTGATCAGGTCGCGCGGCGGGCCTTCGCGCAGCACCTTTCCGCTGTCGATGATGTAGGAGCGGTCGGTGACGGTGAGCGTCTCGCGGACGTTGTGGTCGGTGAGCAGGATGCTGATGCCGCGGTCGCGCAGCCCGCGGATCTCCCGCTGGAGGTCCTCGACGGCGATGGGGTCCACTCCCGAGAACGGCTCGTCCAGCAGGATCATCGTGGGGTTGGTGACCAGGGCGCGGGCGATCTCCAGCTTTCGCCGCTCGCCCCCGGACAGCGTCCGCGCGAGCTGCGGCGCGACGTGCATGAGCCCGAACTGCTCGAGAAGCTGCTCGCACCGCTCCCGGCGCGCCGGGCGGCGGAGGTTCATCGTCTCGAGGATCGCCATGATGTTCTCACGGACCGTCAGCCGCTGAAAGATGCTCGGCTCCTGCGAGAGGTATCCCATGCCCCGCCGTGCCCGCTTGTACATCGGCATGCCCGTCACGTCGACACCGTCGAAGATCACCTTCCCGTGCTCGGGCGAGATCATCCCGATCGTCATGCGGAAGGTGGTGGTCTTGCCGGCGCCGTTCCGTCCGAGCAGCCCGACGATCTCGCCCTGAGAGACGGTGAACGAGACATGGTCGACGACCGCCCGGCCGCTGTAGCGCTTCACGAGGTCCTTGGCTTCCAGCAGGATCATCGGCTTCGTCCGTGTTTGAGGATTGTGGATAAACTGTGGGATTGTGTCGGCAAGCCGCTCACGGCCGTGCCCGGCGGGTCCGTCCCGTCGGCCGATCGATTTCTTGCATCATAAGTTACCTGAAAATCATAGGCTTATGCTTCCGCTGCGAGCGGAGTGGCCACGGCCGGCCTCCCGGCGGGCATTCCGCACTGCCGACAGCTGTCGACAAGCGTTGTGCATGGCCGGTGGATAACTTCGGCAGCCAGCCGGTCAGCGGATCAGGCGCATCCTACCGACGTTCGGGATGATCGGCAACCAGGGCAGTCCGGGCGCTCGGAACCCCGCAGGCCAGTACACGAACAGCGCCCGTCCGATCAGCGCATATCGCGGCACGGTGCCCAGCTTGTATACCGGCTCGGCGCCGCGCTGCCATGCGTCGAGCATGCGCCCGTCCTTTTTCCACAGTCGCAGCGTCGGCGCCGCGGCCGTCCAGGACCGCCCGTCGAGGCTCTGCGGGCTGTTGTCGCCGAGAACGAAGAACTCGTCGAGGTCGCGGCTGCCCGACCCGTGCCGCTCCAGGTGGATCGGATGGGCTGTCGTGCCCCATCCGGCGCGGCGACTGTCCACGTCGATCGCCAGCCGCCGTGCGTAGTCGTACTCCGGTCGGTCCTTGAGATTCTCCAGCGGACGCCAGGTATAGAACACGTCGCGGTACAGCTGGACGTGCCGCACGTCGAACGAACCGCCCGTGCCTGTGAGGCGGACCCGCGGCTCGGGGACGGGGCGCGCCGCGACCTGCTGCATCCGTTCCTTGATGGATTCGTAGTCCTCGGGATACTCCGGTCCGCGGAACTCCAGCGCCTTGACGCCGCCGACCCACAGCTCGACGCCGAGATCGACGTGGAACAGCGCCGTCTCGACCCCCCGGCCGGGCGGGATCGGCTCCAGCGACCGAGGCGGGACCGAATCCGTCCATCCCTCCGCGCCGTCGATGCGCCGATGCTGCAGGCGGACCTCGCCGCCGGCGGAGACCTCTCCCCGGAAGGCGTGATCGAAGCTGCTGAGCTCCAGGCCGAGGCGGGCGTCGGGCGAGTCCGGGGTGAACGTGCAGGAGAGCTTGAGGTCGGTTACCACGTCCCGCCGGTCGTCGAGGTCTTCGGCCCGGGGCGGGTTGTACCCGTAGTGCGGCAGGAACGCGTCGCGCACGGCCTCGAAGCGCACCTCGCGCCGCTCGCCGCCTTCGAAGCGGAACAGACGTCCGAAGTGCCCGGCCAGGTCCCAGCCGCCGCCGGGGCCTGTCCACTCCGGCGGTCTGCGCCCCGCGAACTTGCTCTCGTCGGGGTGGAAGTCGTTGTCGAAGACGACCTGCCACATGGCGTTCTGCGCCTGGGGGGGCTTGGTGCGGATGCGGAACGTCTCCCCGCCGTCGTCCGAGACGAACACGTCGCCGTGGACGATCTCGATCGTCTCGCCGGGCAGTCCGACGAGGCGCTTGATGTAGTTCTGGCGGTCGTCCTGGGGGTTGCGGAAGACGACGACGTCCCAGGGCTCCGGCTCGCGGAACTGGTAGAGGTACTTGAGCACAAGCACGCGGTCGCCGCCGTTGGGGTAGATCGGCGCCAGGGCGGCCGGATAGTCGTACCCGCAGTTGGGGCACTGTGCCTCGGCCGGTGTGGAGCGCTTGCCGCGGGCGTAGGCGTCGGACTGCACGTAGTACCGCGACACGCCGTAGGGGAACCGCCACCCGCACGCGGGGCACTGGACGTCCCAGTGCTCGCCCATCAGCCGCGGCGCCATCGAGCCGGTGGGAATGACGAACGCCTCGATGAGGAACCCGCGCAGCACGAACGCCAGGACGATGGCGACCCAGATGCCCTCGACCGTGTCGCGGATGCTGCCCAGCTCGGCTGTCGATTTGGCGTCCCGCGCAACCATGCCGCCACACGATACCGGGCGGGCAGGCGCCGGCCAAGCAGAAACCGGCGCGTCCCACCGAAGCTGACGCTTTCGGGGATCGCCGCGACAGGAGGGGGTGCCCGGCGAGCGTTCATCGCTCAACCGGCTGGACGCTTTGGCTTTGCACTCGGTGGGGCCCGGCTGTACGGTGTCGCGCGCCAAGGACAACCCCGCACCGGAGACCGATCATCATGGCGCAGCGCCCCAACATCATCTCGATTCTCATCGACGACATGGGTTGGACCGACCTCGGCTGCTACGGCAGCAGCTTCTACGAGACGCCGAATCTCGATCGCCTCGCACGCCGTTCCATGCGATTCACCAACGCCTACGCCTCCTGCCCGGTCTGCTCGCCGACCCGCGCGAGCCTGATGACCGGCAAGTACCCCGCCACGGTGCAGATCACGAACTTCATCGCCGGCGAGGCGAAGGGCAGGCTGCTCTCGGCGCCGTACCTGCACTACCTCCCGTTGGAGGAGAAGAC
>CAZADC010000145.1:0-8322 GCA_964483755.1 uncultured Planctomycetaceae bacterium
CGCTCGAGATATTCAATGATCTCCGGCATCATCGAGCCGTCCTGCCGGCGGGCGCGTACTCTCTCGACGGCCGCGGCCGCGGCGACGGTGACCGACGCGTTCTCCGGGCCGCTCGCCAGGCGCGACAGGAGCTTCTCGGCCTGCTCGCTGCCGATCCGCTCCAGCACGGCCAGCGCGCGACGGGTTCGAAGCGCCTCGCCCCGGGGAACGTTCGAGACCCGCAGGGCGTCCAGGACCCTCTCCAGGCGCCGCCCCTGCTCGGCGGAACGAGTGGACGCCAGGGCCCGGCGGACGAGGGGTTCGACCTTCGGGCCCAGCTTGATGAGGGCCTTCTGCGCCGCGGTGCGATCGGTGTAGGCGTCGCTGTCGAGCTGGACGATAAGCTGATCGATGCGGTCGGCATCCAGGCCCTCGGCGGGATCGACGCGCCCGGCAAGGAAATCCACGGCGCGGTCCCCGGCGGCGACGAGGCGCCAGATCGCCGCGAACGCCCTGTCGGGGTTCCTGTCATCCAGCACCTTCCAGGCGGCCTCGACGCGGACCTCTTCGGCGTCCTCGGCGCCCGCGTCCCGGGCTTTGTCGGCGACGTCCCACAGGAGAACCTGTGTGTCGATCCCTCCGGACGCGAGAAGGCGGGCGTCCGGCGAGAACGCCAGCGAGTCCACGCGACCGCGGTGGGCGGCGTGGAACTCCGGCGGGGTCGAGCCGTCCAGAGACCATACGGCCACCCGACCGTCCCCGCAGCCGGCCGCCAGGCGTCGGCCGTTCGAACCGAAGCGCAGCGCCGAGACCGACGACCCCCCCTCAACCGTCAGCGTCCGGATCGTGCGGCGGCTGACGAGATCCCACAGCGTCACCTTCGCGCCGTCGGACGCGGCCAGGAACATCCCGTCGTCGGTCAGGGCAAGGGCGCTCTGCAAGGGACAGCGCCCCTCGGTCCGGTATCGCAGGTCGCCTTCGGCAAGCCCGTACACGTCCAAGCGACAATCCCTTCCTTCCGGCACCGCCGCGACGGCGATTCCCCCGCCCGCCGCCACGGAGACGCGCCGGCTCTCTTCCCAGCCGAGCCCGCGCCTCCTGCCCACGATCGCCTTGTCCCAGTTCACCGCGGGCAACGCCTGTCCCGCACGGATGTCAATCGCTCGGATGACGCCCAGCGCCGTGACGATGCGGGCGGCCTGTTCGCCGGGGACGAACCGCACGTCCGCGGCGCAGCGCATCCGCTCGCTCCAGACGTCCAACCATTCCGGATGCGCCAGAAACGGCTTGCGGGTCGTCACGAACAGGTCGAACGCCGTGGGGGCGTCGCCGTCGGCCGAACGGACGAGGAACCCCGACCGCAGGCCCGCGGCGACAACCTGCCCGCCGCCGGGTGCGGCGGCGACGGCGTGGAGGGGCTCGGGGGCCTGGAAGGCCGGCCGGGCCCGACCGCCCTGCAGATCCCATCGCAGGCATCGACCGTCCAGTCCGACGGAAATCAGCTCCGCTCCGTCGGGCGAGAAGTCCAGCCCGCGCACCGGCCCGCTGTGGCCCGATCGTTCCACGAGAAGTTCGCCGGTGCGGAGGTCCCGCATCTCGACGCAGTGGCCGCTGCTGACGGCCAAGACGTCTCCGTGCATGCTGAGGGCCGTCTCATTCGTGTAGGCCGGCCCTCCCGTCGCCTCCCAGACGAGCTCCTCGCTCTCGAGGTCCCACACGCGCACGCGCCCGCCTGCAACGAGGGCCGCCAGCAGGTCGCCGTCGGCGCTGAAGGCGAGCTCGCCCACGCCGGACAACCGCTTGCCGACGTCTATCCGTGCCGACAACCGCGGGGCGCCCGATTTCAGGTCGTACACCAGCACGTTCCCGTCGCGGCGGCCCACGGCGACCGACGACCCGTCGTGCGACAACGTCATCACCGTCGTCGTCACCGGGGTAGGGATGTCCTCCTGCACGTACGGGTCTTCGCCCTCGGCGACGACGCGCAGAGCGCTTCTCGGATAGAGAACTGCCAGCACCTTGCCGTCCCCGGACAGGGCGGTGTGGAAGGGATTCGCCTTCTCCGGCGGCTTCAGAGCGGCGACGACCTGCCCGCTCTCGCGATCGAGGATCGCGCCGGACCTGTCCGGACGCGTGAAGCCGACCCGCCCGCCGCGCCGGCTCATCTCCGCGCGCACGATGCGCCGCCCGCCGACCAGGTCGCGCCTGGCGAGGCCCTTCCCCCCGGCGGAATCGATGACGCCCAGTCTCCCTTTGTGATCCAGGCAGACGATGTTCCCGGCCGGGTCGAACCGGAGGTCGATCACCTGCCCGCCGTGCTCGATCGCGTAGCGGAACGCCTTGAGTCGCCGACCCGTCCCGGCGTCCCACAGCGTGATCCGTCCCGTTTCATCCACGGCGGCAAGGGTCTTCCCGTCAGCGCTGTGGGCGATCCGGCGGATAACGCCTGAAGCGGTGAACCGTTCGCTGCCGAGGCGCATCACGACCGCGTCGGGAAGCGCCCGGGCCTCGTCCGCATGCGTCGCCGCCGTCTTTCCACCGGCGGGAAACGCAACGGACAGCAGGAAGCTGCTCGCTGCCGCGAAAGCGACTGCCCCGCGCTGCCTGATTCGCTCATGCATTCCGCAACTCCTTCCCGCCCCGCCGGCTGCTCGCTCACCTGCGGGTCCGACGCGGGAACCCGCCCGTCATGCCGGGCTCCGGACACTGCCGGGGCCGGCAGCTCGCCCTTCGCTCACGGGAGCTTGTCGGCATACCTGTTGTCAAGCACTCGTCGGCGGCAATCCCTCATTGGCGTGCGACGTCGTCTTGCGGCACGGGATCATGTCGCACACAGAGCGGGAGAAAGCGGCCATCAGAAAGCAGATGCCACCGTCGACACCGCATGCGGCGATGCGCTTCAGCAGTGCAACATGCTTTCTGCAATTGCCGCTCGTTTCAATCACTGCAGGATCGGCGCGGCTGTTGATGAAATCGCAGTTGGTCCGGCAGGGCGGGGTGTCGCCCGTCATCGCCGCGACGACCCCGCCGCCGTCGGTGGACTCGTTGTTGACGAACAGACAGCGTTGACTCCGACCCGGCGAGCATGGCGCCGTTCACCGGCGCCCGGGCGGGCGCGTCATCAGGCCTTCGACGATCTCGGCGACGCGCTTCGGCTCGCGCTGCTCGAGCTCCGGCCTGATGTACCGGCGCCGACCGTCCGGGTCCGCCGTGAACGTGTTGCTCCCGTCCTTGTTCACTTCGACGACCCCCCACTCCGACAGCGTCCAGAGGTCGGCCAACGGCCCGTCGTCCAGCGCGCGGACAGCGTAGAGCGTGGTCACCTGGTCGAAGCTGGAGCTGGACCGCCCGCCCTTGCCCAGCTTGTAGGCGTGGCGGACGGGGTTGGCTTCCGGCGTCTTCTTCAGTTCGGCCCCGGTTTGAACGTGGTGACCGATCAGGTAGCCGCAGAACGTGATCCGCGTCGGCCAGTGCTCGAAGGAGTATCGGGCGGCCTTGACGCCCTTGATCAGGTTCGCCTCTCGCTTGCCTTCGCCGGGCCCGAACACGCCGGCCATGCAGACCCAGTGGCGGACCTTGCGGTCGACGAGGACCTTGCCGGGCAGGTCGCTGTGCTCATCGGGCTTGCTCTTGAGCAAGTTGGCGATGTTGGCCAGGCTGCCGACGGTGACGAGCACGACGCTGTTGTCGGGCTGCTCGGCCAGCACCGCGCGGTACACGTCGACCGCGGAGGGCGCGTCCTTGGCCGACTCCCAGTCGCGCGAACGGGGGAACTTCGCAGCCACGGCCTTGGTGTACTTCGAGCGCTTGAGGAACGCCCGCTTGTCCTTTGTCGCACCGATCGAGACATCCGGCCGGCCGTAGTAGGTGTTGATCGCGTCCATGCACAGCGGGGTCCACGGGTTCCGCTCCGAAGCGCCCACGGCGAGGATCTTCGCGTGTCCCTGATCGGCCAGCGCATGAAGCGTCGCCAGCGCCGCCACGTCGTCCGCATCGCCGGCCATGTCGGAATCGAAGATCGCGCGGACCGGCTCGGAATCCCCCGGCGCCGCGGCGAGCCCTTCACCGCAGGACACGGACAGCGCCACCAGGACTGCGACGACGAGGGCGAGTTCACTGACATTGGCTCTCATCGTGACTTCTCCTTCGTTGGCGACCGGGAATGAATGCGAAGCAGCCGGCTCTGGAAGACGTCTGGATGTCGGCACGTCACCCACTCCTTGCTGCACGCTCGGCAGGCGTCGGGGGCCGTCCGTTCCGCGAGCACGAACAGGTATTGTACCCGATGAGCCGCAAGCCATCGACCCGTTCTGCTCCGCGGGTTGCTGTGGAGGGTTGCGGGACCGCCGACCCGTCGGCCCGACGCCGCAATGCAGGTCGGCGAGCGTTCAGGTTGGCGTTGCACTTCCGGCGGAGGGAGTCCAGAATGCCTGTCCCGGACCCCGACCCGACCGTGCAGGCGCAGGTCGGCAGCGCACGTCGTACCCAAAAGAGGACAGGGACACATGGGCGAGACCCCTCGCATCGTGGTCCACGGCGACGTCGCCGTAGACTGGCTGGACGTTGCCGTCGCGCCGGCGAAGGTGCTGGCCGAGTCCGGTGAGCCGATGAACACCCGCGCGATGTTCGACGCCATGGTCGCCAGGGGCTACTGGACCAGCGACAAGGCCACGCCGCAGAACACGATCTACGCGGCCATCGCACGCGAGATCAAGACCAAGGGCGACGACAGCCGGTTCCGCAAGGGCGAAGCCCGCGGCACCTTCGAGCTCAACCGCTGAGGAGGCACACCCATGGCACGCACCACAGAACAGCGCGACATCACGTTCAGGCGCCCAAAAGAGCGCCGCTGCCCGAGCCGCAGGCGATGCATCTGTCAGCCAGATTGCCCGAGCCGACGTCCGGTCGACCGGAACCCGGGGCCGCAAAGGGATGTTCAAAGGGTATGAGAGGAGCGATCGTAGTCGTTGCGTTCATCTTCGCCTTGCCGTGCCTCGTTCGGACCTCCCACGGGCAGGATGGGCGGAAGCTCGAGCATCCATACCTCTTCTTCCGCGCGTCGCAGCTGGAGCAGATCCGCGCACGGTTCCGCAAGCCGCCGCAGTCGCACTACGTCGAAGCGCTGGTGCGCCAAGCCAAAAGGGACAAGGGCGCCGACACCCGGTTGTGGGCCTATATTCTGACCGGCGAGACCGAGCACCGGGACCGCTGCCTCCGCTGGGCCGCCGGCGAGTGGGACCGCGAGGACTTCAGCGAGGAGTGGATCGGGTTCAAGGTCAACGTCATGGCCCAGGTCTACGACGCGCTGCACCCCGAGCTGGACGATGAGCAGAAGGCGCGGATGCAGGCCTATCTCGAACGCGCCCTCGACGCCCACCTGCGGAAAATGGGCTCGTGGTTCTACAACAATCCCAGCAATACCGTGCCCTCTCAGGGAGGGGCAGCCGGCATGGCCGCCCTGGCGCTGCTGTGGGAATCCCCGAAGGCGCCGAAGGCCGTCGTCAGCACCCGCAAGAAGCTCGCGCGCTACGCCGCCCGCTGCTTCGCGCCCGACGGGGGCTACAGCGAGGGTACGCTCTACTGGAGCTTCGGCGGGTCCTTCTATCTCGGGTTCGCCCATGCCGACCACAACACCACCGGCAACAACGATCTGTTGAGCGTCCCCGCGCTCAGGAAGCAGTACCGCTTCGCCGAAACGATGCTGGGCGGCGACGGGCAGTTCATGACGTTCAACGACACCCAGCCGTGGCTGTGCGCCTGGGCGGTCTGCGCCGACGTCGGCCGGAGGTTCGACAACGACCTGATGCTCTGGCTGTCGGACTACATGGCCGCCGTGCAGGCGGGCGAGGTCCGGGCGGACATCCACGTGGGGCACAACTACGAGCCCTGGCCGTTCGTGATGATGGTGCAGGGCGATCGCGCGCCGTCGCGGTCAGCCGGGCGGAGATTCCCCGGCGTGCCCACCCTCAGCGTGCTGGAGCACATCCAGTGGGGCGTGATGCGGAGCAGCGGGGACTACATTCCCGATCTCGTCGTCGGCGTGAAGGGCTCGCAGGGGCAGCTCAGCCACCACAAGCACCAGGACTGCGGCAGCTTCGTGCTCTACGCCGGCGGCCAGATGCTCCTGCTCGACCCGGGCTACTTCAACGGAAAGGCCGACTCCCACACCGTGCCGCTGGTCAACGGACAAGGACCGAAACACTCCGGCTCCAGGATCGCCGCCGCATGGGAAGACGGGCCCTGGCGGGCGATGGCGGTGGACTCCACCCGGGCATACCGCAAGACCGCCCAACGGGTCCGCCGCACGCTGGTGATGCACGGCGATCGCGCGGTCGTCGTGCTCGATGACATCCATCCGGCCGACGGGAACGGGGTCACGGCGCAATACCAGGCCGCTCACGCGCCGCAGATCGACGCAGACGGCAGCGCGGCCCTGATCGAGGGTGATGAGGTATCCCTGGGCCTGTGGACGTTCGGACCGGACCTGAAGATGTCGGCGACCCGGCGGGACTTCGGCAAGTCCTGGGGCTTCAAGAAGCTCGCCGAACGCGGCAGAATCTCCTGGCACTCGCTGACGGGGGATTATGAGGCCGATCCCGAGAACCCGCTGGTAACGGTGCTCATCCCCGCGGGACAGCAGCACAAGCCGCCGCAGCCGCGATACGATCGCCAAGGCGGATCGATCGAAATCTCATTGCCGGACGGGGCGACCGTCCGCTTCGCCCTGCGTGAGGGGTTGTGGGCGTTCGTCCGTCCCGACGACGCCCCGCCCGAGAGGCCGTCGCGGCACAACGAGCCCGAACCCAGCCGGCAAGGCAGCGAAGACCCCGCCGCAGACAAGCCCGCGCCCGTCCCCAGCGAGCCGGAAGACCCCGGCGCCGCAAAGCTCTCCCTGGCCAGGAGCTACCTGGCGAATCGCATGAGAAGGAAAGGCATGGAGGTCCTGCGGGAGGTCGTGGAAGAGCACCCGGACTCCTCCGCGTTTGAAGAGGCGCAGCGCCTTCTCCGGGAGCTCGAAGCCGAGGGCGACTGACGCAGGCCGCTCCCGGCCGGCGCGTCAGGCGAAGCCGCTGCCCGCTCGTCGGCTTCGCGGCATACCTCAGTCGGCGCCTTACCCGCCGGGGTGACAGCGGGCCTGCCGGGCGTGCAGATCGGCGTCCTCTGGGCGGCACAAGCGGCGACATCGAAACATGCTTCGTCAAGCGGTTACGTCTCGGTGACCCTGCAGGGCGCGCCGGCTGACCATCCTTACGGGAAGACGCGGTAGTCGGGCGGGTCCTGCTGGGTCATGGCGTAGTAGATCGCGCCGGCGGCCATCCAGGCAAGACCGGCCGTCAGGTCGGCGGCGATCGCGCCGACGGCCGCCTCGCGGGCGCGCTTCAGGGCGTGGGTCGCGCCCAGACGGACCACGAGCGTCTTGACCGCCCATCCGAGCAGGAAGGACGCGGCGAAGAAGCTGATCGGGTGCGTCCCCCATATCAGGAACAGCACCGGGTGCAGAGGCCACCAGGGCAGGCGCAGACGCAGGGCGCCGCAGCCGAGCACCAGCACCAGCCCCACCCCCGCCCACACGCCGAAGCCGCTCCAGTCCACCTGTGCGTGGGTGAACCGCTCGCCCAGCGTGTAGGAGGTGGACTCGGCGAGCACGCCCTGGGAGTTGAGCTGCCCCAGTTCGCCCACCAGCGCCTTGAAGGGCATCTTGGGCACGGTCTCGCCGGCCCACTTCCACGGCGATGACGTCAGCCCGTAGCTGTACGAGATCCAGATGACCAGCGGCGTGGCCACCGCCAGCGCGAGGATCAGCGAGCTCACGGAGGCGAAGCCGACGCGCGACGGTCTGACCTTCGCGTCGTCGGTGATCTTCAGCCCGTTGACCACGAACGGCAGCAGACTCTCCCGCGGGTCCAGACACAGCACGGCGCAGAGCAGCGCGATGATGATGTAGTTGCTCGGACCCAGCGCCTGCGCCCCGAACAGCCCGAGGAACACGGCTACGGGCTGCCACCCCGGCTGGATCCAGAACAGACCGCTCTCGGCGACGATCCGCGCCAGGATCAGGAACATCAGCAGGATCAGGAGCATCAGGGCGAGGGCGAACGGCACGGCCAGTCCGACGCGGATGCTCAGGTAGCCCACCAGCAGCGCCAGCACCACGCACAGCGCCCGGAAGGCCCAGACGCTGTAGCGTTCCGCCTCGCACCGTCCGCGCCCCAGCCCGAGCCCGTGGACGAGGACCTGCCGGTAATGCCGCCGGCCGAGATAGAGCATCGTCATCCCCAGCCCCATGTAGGCGCCGGCGTACAGCCAGGAGAACCCCCCGCCCGAGAAGGAACTCGACGCAAC
>CAZADC010000146.1:0-8265 GCA_964483755.1 uncultured Planctomycetaceae bacterium
ACAAATCCAAAGACTACCCGAGCCGGGGGTGGCTCACTTCATAGCTTCTCCTTTCACCCAGACATGCAGCCGGAACGAACGGCGCACAAATGGCCCGACACCTGAACGGTTGTTCTCCTGCGCCCGGTTTTATGCGCCCTGTCAACGGAACTGAAACTTCCGCGGCCCCCGCAACAAACCCTGAATCGGGCAGCCGCTGTGCATCTGCCTTCTCACATCCACTCTAAACGAACGCATCTGCGATTCAAGTCCAATGCGAAGGAAGCATCACAAATCTTTCGCTGACGGCCCATCGCCTGCGTCACGTCGTGACAGTCGCATCAGCGACGCGCTCGCGCCTTCTACATGCTTAACAGCTTCCGACGCACGAAGGGCCGGACGGTTTCCGCCAAATCGATGGAAAAGCGAGAAAGTGCACGTGCCGTCGCCATCGCCGAGGCGTCGTCGCCGTCGCCCGGCCGGTTCCCCGTCATCCCTTCCCGCGCTTCCGCGTCGCAGGACCGTCGACGATTTCCATTCGCACGCCCGGCACGAATCCGCGGTACTCCCCTCGCAGGAACGGCTGGTAGTACTCGTCCTCCCCGCCGAACTCCAGGACCGTCGGGTCTCCGCCTTCCCGCGCCGGCGGAATGGTGATGCGGACGGTCCGCTTCCGCTGCCTGGCCAGGTCGCGCGGGCTCGGCGTCCCGACGCGGACCCGGTAGCGTTCGATCGCCTCGACGTCCACCTTCACGCCCAGCCCGGGCGCATCCGGCACGGCAAGCGTCCCGTCGGTCACGTCCAGCCTCTCGATCAGCAGATCGTCTTCCCAAAGCTCGTGGCACGTGACGGCCGGGAGGCGGGCGTGACTCAGCACCGCCCCCAGGTGCGCCATGTACGCCGTCGTGATGCCCGTGCCGACCATCTGCAGCCAGTACGGCTTGTCCATCGTCGCACACTGGCTGTTGCGGTGCAGCGTCCGCATCGTGCCCTCGTAGTTGGCGGCCACGAGGAACCCGTCCGACGCGTCGGCGCGGAGCACCTTCTCGTTGAAGTGCTCGACGACGAGGTTGTCGACCGCCTCGCGCAGGCGGCGGGCGCCGTCCAGGTCGTTCTGCAGGTAGAAAGGGCTCTCATAGCAGTGGACGCGCGGGCGAGCGTCCAGCCGCCGCAGCACTTCGGTCGCCTTCTCGTTTGTCACGAGGAACCCGTTGAAGTCGATCGAGAGTCGATAGTCCTCGGGCGCCGCGGCGCTGACAGCGTCGATCTGGGCGTAGATGTCCCGCCACGGGCGTCCCTTGAGCTTGACGTCACGATAGCCGCGGCGGACCGACTCGCGCACTTCCGCCGCCCAGTCGTCCGGCGGCATGTCGATCGCCCACCACGCGATGGGAACGCGCTTACGCACCTGCCGCCCGATCAGCCGCCATGCGGGGACGCCCACCGTCTTTCCGACGGCGTCGAACAGCGCCATCTGCACGCCGAAGCCGACCCGGTCGTCGTACATCACCGCGAACGGATTCTCGCCGCGGACCCGCCCGAACCGGTTCCGTTCGTCCATCGGGCTTTCGCCCCAGCCGGTCACCCCGTTGCTTAGCTCGACGCGGTAGACGCGCACGCGCTCGCCGTGCGTGTTGGCTCGGTACATGTGACGGCGGACGCGGTCGCAATAGAGCGGGATGTGCACCTCGATGAGCTCGACGTCCTGAACGGTCAGGGCGGACCTGCCATGTCCGTCTGTCGGCGCGTCAGCCGCGGCGCCGACGACGGACAGGGCACAGGTGATCCCCACTGCAGCCACGACGGTCCCGGCGATGGACTTCATCGGTTCGCTCCTCAAAGATGGGTTCTCAGGGGCAGGCATTGTCTCGCGCCCGCCGAGCCGGGTGCAACCGCGGTTCTACCGGTCTTGCCGCATGGCTTCGCAGACGATCCGGGCGGCGTTGTCGGCCGCCGTGCCGCCGCCGGAGGCGCGCAGGGGCTCGACGAGCGTCGGCAGCACCCGCCGCATCTCCGCCAGCGCCTCGGTGTCAGCAAGGGCTTCCATGACGGCGGCCGAGAGCTGCCGCACGCTCCCGCCCCAGGGCATCAGCTCGGCTACGGCAGGCCACCCGAGCTGCCGGTCGGCAAGGATGTTGACCAGCGAGAGGTGCTTCGTGCGGAGCAGGAGCCGGCCGAGCGTGTGGTACAGCAGGCGGCTGGCCCGGTAGACGACGACCATCGGCACGCCGAAGTGCGCCACCTGCAGCGTCGCCGTCCCGCTGGCGACGACGGCAAAGTCCGCCTTCGCGAGCACGTCGCTCGTGCGGCCCGTCACGAGTTCCACGCCGTCACCGCCCGTATCGCCCCAGGTGCGGCGGATCCGCTCTGCCGCCTCGTCGTCCACGGCGGTGAAGATCGCCCGCGTCCCCGGCCAGCGGGCGCGGATGTCCTCGGCGACACGGCGCATGGCGTCGGCGTGGGCGGTGATCTCCGCGGGACGGCTGCCGGGAAGCATCGCGACGCACAGGGCGCCGTCTGCGGGCGGAAGCGGCGGCGGTTCGGGGCGATCGGGCAGCGCATCCAGCAGCGGATGCCCGACGAACGCGGCGTGCACGCCCCGCTGCCGCAGGTAGTCCTCCTCGAACGGAAGGATGCAGGCGACGCGGGTCGTCCGGCGGGCAAGCTTCTTCACGCGCCACGGCGCCCACGCCCAGACCTGCGGCGCCACGTAATAGGCGACCGGACAGCCCGCCTTCCGCGCCGCCTTGGCAACGTGCCAGTTCAGCGCGGGCGAGTCCACGGGCACGCACACGTCCGGACGCAGCGCGTCCAGCTCGCGCCGGATGCGGCGAAGCTGCCGCCAGTAGTACGGCGCCTTCATCGCCGCGGCGGCGAGCATCCGCGCTTCACCGACGAAGTCCACGATCAGCTCGCACCCGGCCGCCGCCATGCGCGGGCCGCCCGCGCCGACGAACCGCGACCCACCCAGGCGCGCGCGCAGCGCCTCGATCAGCCGGGCCGCGTGGGCGTCTCCACTGGCCTCGGCGGCCGAGAGGAACACGGTTGTGGTCGCGCGCCCGCCCATCAGTCGCCGACGCCCAGCGCCCCGCCGGACGATTCCGCCGATCCCACGGCCGAGGCGATCGCGTGGTCCGACGTATGCGTGATCGAAATGAGGATGCTCGCCAGGCCCATGGCGTCGGCGAGCTCGCGGCAGCGTCCGGACAGGTGCACGCTCGGGCGTCCCGCGGGGTCGTTGCGCACCTCGATGTCGGTCCAGCAGATGCCGTTGGTCCACCCCGTGCCGAGGCACTTGAGGACGGCCTCTTTGGCGGCGAACCGCCCGGCGAGGTGCTCGGTCTCGCGCTTGCGTCCGCGGGCGTAGGTCAGCTCGTGGTCGGTGAACACGCGGCGGAGGAACCGCTCGCCGTGACGTTCGACCGCCTCGTCAATGCGGCTGCACTCGACCATGTCGATGCCGTGGGCGATGACTCTCATGGCGGACTCGGTGCGTCGGGCTCGTCGATCAGCTCCCGCAGTTCGGGCGGGAGGTACATGTCGTCCAGCTCGGCCCGCCCCCGCAGCGCCGCGGCCGCCACGGCGATCCGGTCGCTCACCGTCGCGTCGGACTCCAGGAACAGGACGTCGCGTCCCTTCAGGCGGACGAGCGCCCCGCCGGGATGGTCGCCGCCCGCGCCGCCGGGCAGCCGGCGGACGGAGACGCCCAGCGACTCGGCCAGGTCGGTCAGCGCCTCGAGCTTGGTCTCGGGGGTCATGATATCGCCCCGGCGCTGCACGTCGCGCGGAGGCGCCGCCGGGCACGGGGTTCAAGTTCTCGCCGTCGTTTTCCGATATCTGTAGCGGACCGGCACGGGCTCACTCTGTTTATCGGAAGGCGACTGCGTTGGCAAGCGGAACCCAGGTGACTGAGCACAAGGATGCGGCGCGATCCGCCCTCAACCACGACGAGCAGCTCAAGCGGCTGCGCTCGGAGGTCGAGGCGCTGCGCGGACAGCTTCACGAGGCCCAGCGTCTGGCGACCGTCGGCACGATGACCGCCATGGTCGCCCACGAGTTCAACAACATCCTCACGCCGATCATCAACTACGCCCAGCTCGCCCGGACGAACCCGTCGCTGGCGGCGAAGGCGATCTCCCACGCCGCCGAGGGCGGGCAGCGTGCGGTGGAAATCTGCAGCGCCCTGCTCGGCGTGACCGGTCAGCCGCAGGCCGAGCCGACCGACGTGAATCTTCGCGGCCTGCTCGACGAGACACTCGCCGCCATGGCCCGGGCGCCGGAGAAGGACGCCATCGAGCTGCACGCCGACGTGCCCGACGATCTGACCGTCAGGACCCGCCGCGTCCAGTTCCAGCAGGTGCTGCTCAACCTGCTGGTGAACGCCCGTGCCGCCGTGCTGGAGCGCGCGCCCCGCGACGGCCGACGGATCGACGTCTTTGCGCGCCGAGCCGACGACGGCGTGCGGATCGAGGTCACCGACAACGGCTCGGGCATTTCGCCCGACAACCTCCCCCGTATCTTCGAGCCCTTCTTCACCACCCGCAGCGACGACGTCCCCGCACCCGGGCACGGGCTCGGGCTCACCGTCTGCCGCGAGATCGTCAACGAGCTCGGCGGCACGATCACCGCGTCCGGCGCGCCCGGCGAGGGCGCGACCTTCAGCATCCGACTGCCCCTCTGACGCGATCTCCCGCAGCGGCAGAGACGTCCGCCGCATCGTGCCTCTTCCCGCGGTTGACACCGCGCGCGCAACTTGGTACCACCAGCCGTGAGTGCGAGCCCTGTCCGGGGTGTGCCCGTCTCGCAGCCCCGGTTGTTCCTGCGCCGCGGGGCGAGGGATCCGGGGACGGGCTCCGGAGCGGGTCCCCGACCGGCCGCCGGAAGCGCAGGCGTCGTCGACGGGCCCGTCCCGCACCGGCCGTCGCTTCAAACGGAAGGAGCCTGTCATGAGCATTAGGCTGATCGGTGTGCTGGGGATCCTGGCGGCCGTGTCCGCCGCCCCGGCCCAGGACGTGCGTCGCGCCGCCGTCAAATACGTCGGCGTCGTCGACGGAACGGACGTCTACGTCCGCAGCGGCGACGACACGCGCTACTATCCCTGCACCAAGCTCTCGCGCCCGGCGACCGTCCGCGTCGTCAGCGAGAGCGACGAGTGGGTCAAGATCCTCCCACCCGAGGGAACGTTCAGCGTCGTGGACCGGCGCTACGTCAAGCCCGACGCCGACGGCGAGAGCGGCACCGTCACGGGAAACAACGTGTGGGTCCGCGCCGGCGGCGACCTCTGCGACTGGACCGAGGCGTCCCGCTACTGGGCGATCCAGACGCGGCTCAACAGCGGCGACCGCGTCCGCCTGCTCGGGCGAATGGGCGACCTCTACAGGATCGCCCCGCCGCCGGGCGCGTACTTCCACATGTCCGCCCGGTACGTGAAGCCCGCCGCCGAGACCGGCGGGACCGCCGCGACGACGCGACCGGCGACCCGCGACGCCGAAGACGTGATCGACGTCACGGTCGCGGCGACGCGCCCGGCGCCGGACGACGGGGGCGATGCGGAAGCGATCGTCGTCCGGCCGACGACGCGCCCCACGACCGACGACGGCGCCGAGACGACGGCGACGGTTTACTCCACGGCGCGTGAGCAGTTCGAAGCCGCCGAGGAGGCCCTGCAGGCCGAGTACAAACGCCCGCCGGCCGGGCGAAACCTCGAAGGACTCATCGAGCGGTATCAGGCGATCGACGTCGCCCCGGACAGCCCGCTCAAGCCCTACGTGGACTACCGCATTCAGTACCTGCGTCGCGCCATCCAGCGGCGCCGGAGCGACGAAGCCGCCGCCGAGCTCGTCCGCGGCACGTCCGAGAGCCAGCAGCAGTACGAGATGCGCCGCGCGGCCCTGGAATCGGAGCGTCCGAGCGTCAAGCCGCCGGTCGTCTACGCCGCCGAGGGCGTGCTCGAGCGCAGCGCGATCTTCACCGGCGGCGCCGGACAGCCGCGACGCTACCTCGTCCGCGACCCGGCGACGCGCAAGCCCGTCGCGTACGTTCAGAGCCGCGACGCCGAGCCCGACCTGGCGCCGTTCGTCGGCAACTATGTCGGCGTGAAGGGCGACGCGAAGTACGACAAGTCGCTCGGCGTGGACATCGTCGAGGTCGACGAGATCGTGGCGATCTCGGGCAAGGTGCAACTCCCCTCGCCGCCCAAGCCCCGCGTCCTGCCAAGGCCCGCCGCGCCCCCCGCTGCGCCCGAAACCGTTGCCGAACCGGGCGACGAGGCGACCGGGGAACCCGCGCCCGTCGCCGAGTCTGAGGCGGAAAGCGACGGGACGGAAGAGGCGGAGCCCGCAGCAGCCGAAACGGCCCCGGGGCCGGAAGAAACCGCGCCGACGCCCGGGCCGACAGATGATGTCGAACCCGCCGCCGCGGAAGGGGAAACGCCGGCCGAGGTGGAGGTAATCGAGACGACCGGCCCCGATGAGACGCCCGACGAGCCCGAGCCCCAGCCGATGCCTGTTCCGGCGGAGGAGCAGGAGTCGGCCGCCCCGGTGCAGACGCCGATCGAAACGGTGATCGTGCAGACCGAGCCGGAAACGGTCGAGCCCGAACCCGCTGCCCCGGAGGCGCCGATCGACACGGCCGAGTCCGAAGCTCTCGCGCCGGAAGCGGCGCCCGACAGCGCCGCCACCGCGACCGTCGCCGGCGAGCCCGACCCGGCGGTGACCACGCCCGAAGCCCCGAACAATGAGCGTGCTGCAGTGGAGGAGGAAACGCCGGCCGCGACAGTCGCACCCGTGCCCGAGCGTGAGCGAGCGCAAAGTGAGAACGACATCGGTCCGACGGGCCCTGTCGTGGTTGAGGCGGCGCCGCCCCCCGTCGAGCCCGCGCCGGCGCCAGACGTCAGCGAACGGCCCGCCCCGCCGCTCGTCGACGACGACGCGGAGGAAGCCATTCTGATCGTGCCGATTGAGGAAGTGGAGGTGGTCGAGGACGCGGGCGCGCCCGCCGCCGAGATGACCGAAGCTCCGGCAGAGGATGCCGAACCCGCCGCGGACACCAACGGCGGCGCCGAACCGGCCCCCGTCGCTGCCGAGGACGAGTCGCCCATCCGGACAGTCGCCGTCGGCGAGGAGCCCGCCGACGAGACCGCGTCCGTCGCACCCGTGCCGGCCGAGGCGACGCCCATTGTGGCCGTTCCCGACGACGCCGACGAGGGCGATTCCACGGCCGCCGGCGACCCCCTGCCGCCGACCGGGCTGCCCATGGTCGACCCCGACACCCAACCCACCACCGACGCCGTGAACGAACAGGAATACGACTGACGCCAACCCACGGACGGGACGATGAAACTCGCCAGCTTTGTCATCGAAGGTCGCCGCACGTTCGGCTGCGTGCGCGACGGGGAACTCATCGACGTGCCGGGCGTCTGGCCGGACGGGCCGGGCGACCTGCTCGAGCTCATCCGCTCGGGCGCCGACGCGCTGGATCGCGTGGCGGACGTCGCCCGCGCCGCGCCGGCCGCCTGCTCGCTCGATGAAGCGACCCTCCTGGCCCCGATTACCGAGCCGCCGAAGGTGCTCGCCCTCGCAGGCAACTACGTCAAGCACATCAAGGAGGTCCGCCTGGGGACCGGCCTGTCCGACCGACCCGGCCAGGACACCACGCCGCGTCCGTTCATCATGCCTCCGACCGTCGTCGCCGATCCCGGCGCGGAGATCGCCTGGCCGCCGACCAGCCGAGAGATCGACTATGAGGTCGAGCTCGCCGTCGTCGTCGGACGCCGCGCCAAGTGCGTATCGCCCGGCCAGGCGACGGAGTGCGTATTCGGATACACGATCGCCAACGATGTGTCCGCCCGCAGCGCGACGTTTGCCGAGGCGCGCTCCGAGCGGCCGTGGGACGAGTTCTACGACTGGCTGAACGGCAAGTGGGCGGACGGGTTCTGCCCGACGGGCCCGTGGATCGTCACGCCCGACGAGCTGGGTGACCCGCGGACGCTTCGCCTGACGACGCACGTCAACGGCGAGCCCCGCCAGGACGCCCACACCGACGAGATGATCTTCGACGTCTTCGAAATCGTCAGCTTCCTGAGTCACCTGATGACGCTCACCCCCGGCGACGTGATCTGCACCGGGACGCCGTCCGGGGTCGGCGCCGCCGACGGGCGGTTCCTCGAACCCGGCAACGAGATCGTCTGCCGGATCGACCGGATCGGCGAGCTGCGCAACACGCTCGGCCGGCGGCCCGAGACCTTCTACGCCCCCTGCCGCGACCGGCACGGCGGCTGACGCCAAC
>CAZADC010000147.1:0-8253 GCA_964483755.1 uncultured Planctomycetaceae bacterium
TCACAACATCGGCGCGCCCACGGTGCTCACGATCCGCACGCCCGACCGCTCGCTCGCCGTGTGCAACCTGGACGTGGAACGCCCGCTTACCGTCAGTGTCGGCAAGGTCCGCGACGGCGTGGCCGACGTGAACGTCAAGGCCGGCGGGGATCGGATGGTCTACGACGAGCTCTACGTCATCCGTCCGATCGCCCCGGGCAAGAGCGACACGTACGAACTGTCCGTTCGCGTCGGCGACGCCGAGACGAATCCGCACGACCTCGGCCTGGACGTCTACCGGAAGTTCGCGGCCCTGCATCCGCCCGTCCTGAAGTGGGAGGACCGCCGCCCGATCAGTCGCCTGTTTTTCGGCGGCGGGGCGCCGAAGGAAGAGATCATCGCGCATTTCCGCGACCCGGAGAACACGGCGACTCCGAAGGCCGACAACGAGAAGTACCGGGAGGCGGTTCTGAACAAGATCCGCAGCGGCGTGGCGGCCGCGAAGGAAATGAACGCCCAGGGCATCCTGCTGTGGGATATCGAGGGCAACTCCTTCCCGCATCCGACCACCTACATCGGCGACCCCCGCCTGGTGGAGGTGATGAATCCGGACTTCGACGCGATTGCCGACGAAGCGTTCAAGCTGATCGCCGACGCCGGGCTGCTGTCGGGCGTGTGCATCCGCCCGACGCAGATCGTCTACAAGAAGGACGCCGATACCGTGGGGCACGCCTACAGTCCGGTGCTGGAGGCGAATCCGGAGCAGCCCGCGGTCGAGCAGCTTTCGGCGAAGATCAGGTACGCCAGCGAGCGCTGGGGCTGTCGGATCTTCTACGTGGACACGAACTTCATGTGGCGGCCGCGCGGACCGGAGGAGAAGTGGTCGGCGGGCATGATCCAGGCCGAGGTGTGGCGCAAGCTGCTCGAGCGGCATCCCGACGTGCTGATCATCCCGGAGTTTCACTACCCCGAGTACCTCGCGTACGTCGCGCCGTACAACGAGTACGACATGGGGTACAAGGGAGTCCGGCCGGGCGAGCAGCGGATGTATCCGGACGCGATGTTCGTGCCCGTCATCGAGGACGCCGATCCCTACGAGAACTACGACCTCATGGTGTCCAACGTCCGGGAGGGCGACGCCCTGATGACGTTCGCCCACGGCATGACGCGGAACGCTCGGGCGATCACGCACATGTACGCCGAGGCGGAGGTGCTCGACGCCGGACCGCCTGAAGGCCTCGACGCCATGGACGGCGGCAAGCTCGTGGACCTGCTCAAGACCGGCGACCTGAGAGAGCGGTTCTACGCCGCCCGTGCGCTGGGCGAGAAGGGCGACGCCGACGCGGCCGAGGCGCTGCGGAAGGTCGCGGCGGACGAGACCGTCGAGTGGATTGTCCGCAAGAACGCCATCCTGTCGCTCGGCGAGCTCAAGGACGCCGAGGCGGTGGACGTGCTCCTTGGGCTGCTCACAAAGAGCAATCCGGACCTGCGCTACTTCGCGGCCGAGGCGCTGGGGCGGATCGGCGCCCCGGCGCTCAAGCCGGTGACCGATCGACTGCGCCAGGACGGGGCGGAGCAGTTCGTGCTCATCGCGCTGGGCAAGATCGGCGACCCGGCCAGCGCGGACGAGTTGATCGACCTGCTCGATGCCGGTAAGGTCGGCCGCCAGGAGCGGGCAGTGCTCAAGGCGCTGGGCATGATCGGCGGTCCGAAGGCGATCGCCAAGCTCACGGAGGTCGTCAACTCGGACCGCGGGTTCACGCGCGTCGCGGCGGCCGAGGCGTTGGGAGAGATCGGCGCCCCCGAGGCGGTGGAGGCGCTGAGAGAGGCCCGTGCGGCCGAGCAGGCCAAGCCGAACGACGAGCGCATGGGGCACCTGATCTGGATGATCGGCCGCATCCTCAACCGCATCGGCGGATAGCCGCGGTAAAGAGACAGTCGCCCATGGGCGCGTCGGATGGGTGACTGCCCCTTCAATCGGCCTTGCAGCGTCGTACCGCAGGGGCAGGGCGCGCAGCCGCCGCTGTCGCGGCTGCACGCGGAATGGGGACGTCTCTGCCGCTCCCGCCACGGCGTTGGGAGATGTCGCGTCGGAGCGGCGCGCGTGACGCCGCAATCGCACTACGTCGGACGGGGCGGGCGAGTACTTTAGAAAATTCTCACAATTCCGCAGTTTTTCTGTGGACAGCCCCGACCCGAATCACTTATACGTTTTACAAAACGTAAAATATATAGCCGGGAATGGACATTTCACACATGAGCGACAGGGCCTCAACCAGAACGGGAACGAACGACACGCCGCGCGCCGCCGAGCTCGAGCGACCCGCTCCGCCCGCCCGCCGCCGCGTGCCGCCCAAGCTCTACCGCATCGGCGAGGTCGTCGACTACTCCGGCGTGTCGCGCCAGACGATCCACAACTACACCACCATGGGCCTGCTCCGCGAGACGCGCTGGACCCGCGGCGGGCACCGACTCTACGACGAAACCGTCTTCGGACGACTCGACAAGATCGCCGAGCTCAAGGCGCGGCGCAAGTCGCTCCAGGACATCCGCGAGTACTTCGCCCGTCTCGACGAGGACTGACGCATCCATCCCGGCGCCGACGCGCCGGGCACGCAGCCGCGGGCGTACGGACGCGCCGTCGCGGCCGTGATGAGAGTGCACGCAGCGACTCGGTCAGGGAGGACCGGGCACGATGGGTCGCTTCAAGCGGACAATCCGGCGACTGAAGGTGCGATACGGATCGCTCAGTCGCACCAAGCGCATCGCCGCTGCGGCGCTGGCGGCGCTGATTGCGGTGGGGGCGCTTTGGCTGGTGCTGGCGGCGGGACGGACCGATCCGCTCATCGACTGCACCGAGTCCGTTCCCACGAGCGACGCCCCGGCGGCGTCCGTCGTGCTGGATCGGGAGGGCGTCGATCACGTCCTGGACGGGTCACGCCTGCTGGTGACGCCCGCCGATCTGGGGCGGGCCCGCACGACGATCGCCTCGGCCGGGCTGGCGCCGGTCGCCGCGTCGGACACCTTCGAACGGCTTGCCGGCGAGTCCGACATCTGGCGGACCGACGCACAGAACGAGAAGCGATGGCAGGCCGCCAAGATGTCCGCCCTCAGCCGGCTCATCTCGGCCATGCCGGGCATCGAGTCCGCGACGGTCCTCATCGAGCCGGGACGCGAGCGGCGCCTCGGACAGCCCGGGGTCGCCCCCGGCGCCGCCGTCCACGTCAAGCTCTCCGACACGTCTCCGATGTCGCACAACACCGCGCTGGCGATTCGCGAGCTGGTGGCCGGGAGTGTGCCCGCGCTGGATTCCGGTGACGTCTGCCTCGTTGACGACGCTGGACGCAGCTACGGGTCGGACGGTTCGGCCGGGAATCAGGTCGCCGAGCGACTCGCCGCGGCCACGCAGGCGGAAGCCCATTACGCCGAGAAGGTCCGGGCCGCATTGCGGCACCAGCCGGGCGCGTCGGTGAGCGTCCGCGTGGCGGCGGACGGGCCGACGCGGCGTCCCGTCGCGGCGACCGTGCTCCTGCCTCGCTTGCGGACGGGTGCGGGTGACGGCGGACCCGCTGCGCAGGCGGCTGAGCTGGAGACGGTCCGTCGCGCCGTGGCGCACGTGCTTGGCATGGACGACGCCGAAGCCGTGCTGGTGGACTGGTACCGGTCCCGGGATGGCGCCGACGAGACGACGCCGGCCGATGCCCCGCCGATCGGGTGGGCGGCGGCGGGCGCCGGCGCGATTGCGCTGGTCGGCGTCGCATGGGCGTTCAAACGGCGGGCCGGTCGCCGCGCGAAGGACGCGGGCACGCCGCCGGCCGACGAGGACACGTCTGCGGATCGAGCCCGCGATGCAGGACCGTTCGGTTTCCTCGAGGGGGCCCGTCCCGCCGAGGTGGCGGCGCTGCTGGCGGGCGAGCGGGCCCAGACGACGGCCGTGGTGCTTTCGCGTCTGCCCGCGCCGCAGGCCGGCGCCGTGCTGGCGGCGCTGCCCGCGCCGGTGCAGATCGACTCGGCCCGGCGCATCGCGCAGCTCGACGACGCCGATCCGGAGCTGATCGACGACCTGGCCGAGGCGCTGTACGTCCGCTACCAGGAGATGTCGGCGGAGCGATCGGGCGGGGCGGCCGGGCTGGCAGATATTCTTCGTCATGCGGGGCACGCCGCCGAGACGCAGGTCCTTCGCGGGCTCGACGGCGAAACGCCCGCGCCCGCGGGAACGATCCGCCGGCGCGTCGTCGTGTTCGAAGACGTCGTGGACCTGCCGGTGTCGCTGCTGCGGGCGGCGGCCGACCGACTGGGCAGCGTCGAGGTCGCCATCGCCCTGCGCACCGCGGGCGAGGGGTTGAAGTCGAAGATCCTCAAGAGCCTTCCGCCGGGCATCTCGCGCGAGGTGCGCCGGCAGATGGATCACATCGGACCCGTGAGACTCAGCGACGTCGAGGACGCGCAGCAGCGGATTGTCGAGGCGATTCGCCGCGTGTCCGACGGCAGCTACGTCGGCGAGCCCGGCCTCGGCCTCGGCTCGCATCATGCAAAGGAGCTTGCGCCATGACACAGGTGATCAAGGCCGACAGGCAGGATGCCGCCCGCCCGCGCGCGATGGCGATGAAGCTGAGCGACATCGCCGAGCGGGCGCGCCGGATCGTGCTCGATGCGCGCAAGGACGCGGCGCGGATCGTCGCCGAGGCGCGCAGCACGGCCGAGCAGGCCCAGTGCGAGGCACGCGAGCGCGGGTACGCCGAGGGGCTCGCGCAGGCCGCGGCGGAAGCATCCGCCGATGGCGGCGCGGACGTCGACCACGGCGACGACGCGGAGCTTCGCGAGCTCGTGGAGCGCGTCGGCGATGAGCTGTCGGCTGCGAGGGAGTCGCTCATGGCGGGTGCGCGGCGGGACGTGCTGGACCTCGCGATCCGCCTGGCCGAGCGGATTGTGGGGCGCGTGGCCGCCAGGGACGTCGAGGCGGCGCGCGACAACCTCGCCAAGGCGCTGGAGCTTGCATCGCCCGGGGCCGCGCGAGTTTACGTGAACCCCTCCCAGCTTGACCAGCTCCGTGACGGCTGCGGAGATCTGCTCGACTCGCTCGGGCGGGACAGGGACGTTCGCTTTGAGGCGGACCCGGCCATTTCGCCGGGCGGCGTGCGGGTCGAGGCCGGCGAGGGCGAGATCGACGCGACGATTGAAACGCAACTGGACAACATCGCCGAAGCCCTGATGGGCGACGCGAGCCCGCGGCGTCCGCGGGAGCTGGCCGTGGCGAACTGCGACGACTGACATGCCACCTTTCGAGGCGTACAAGCAGGCGATCCACCGCGCCAAGCCGGTCGGGCTGACCGGGCGGGTCAGCGGCGTCCGCGGGCTGACCGCGAGCGTGGCCGACTTCCCCGCGCCGGTCGGCGCGCTGTGCCGCATCCATCGTCCGGGCGGGGACATGGAGGCCCGCGTCATCGGGTTCGCCGACGACCGCACGCTCGTCATGCCGCTGGGCGTGATGGCGGGCATCCGTCGCGGCGACCGGGTGGTCTGCGCTTCGACCGAGCAGACGGTGGGCTTCTCCGAGACCATGCTCGGGCGGGTGCTGGACGGCCGCGGCCGGGCGATCGACGACGGACCCGAGCTGCGACCCGACCGGACCGTCCCGCTCTGGCCGGCGCCGATCCCGGCGCTTCGCCGCCGGCGCATCGACGAGCCGATGGCGACGGGCGTGCGGGCGATCGACGGGCTGCTCAGCGTCGGACACGGACAGCGGATGGCGATCTTCTCCGGGTCGGGCGTGGGCAAGAGTGTGTTGCTGGGCATGATCGCCCGCGCCGCGGAAGCGGATGCCGCCGTGATCGCCCTGATCGGCGAGCGGGGTCGCGAGGTGCGGGACTTCATCGAGCGCGACCTCGGCGAGGCGGGGATGCGGAAATCCGTCGTGGTCGTGGCGACCAGTGACGAGCCGCCGCTGGTCCGGGTCCAGGCGGCCGCGGCGGCGTCAGCCATCGCCGAGGGACTGCGCGACCGGGGCCGGAACGTGGTCCTGCTGATGGACTCCCTGACGCGCCTGGCGACGGCGCAGCGGCAGATCGGACTGGTCGCGGGCGAGCCCCCGGCCGCTCGGGGCTACACGCCGAGCGTCTTCAACCTGCTGCCCGAGCTGCTGGAACGCGCCGGGCGGACGGCGGAGGGGTCGGTCACCGGCTTCTACACCACGCTCGTCGAGGCCGACGACGCGGGCGATCCCGTCTGCGACGCCGTCCGTGCCGCCAGCGACGGGCACGTCTGGCTGTCGCGCGAGCTGGCGAACCGCGGGCATTATCCGGCCGTCGACGTCCTGCGCAGCGTCAGCCGGGTCATGCGGGACGTGACGGACGACGCCCATCGCCGCACGGCCGCCGAGGTGCGGCGGCTGATCGCCCTGCACGAGGACATCGAGGAGATGGTGAATCTCGGCGCCTACCAGCACGGGTCGAGTCCGGCCCACGACCAGGCGATTGCCGCCTGGCCGGCGATTCGGGATTTCCTCGCTCAGGACGTCGACGAGGCAAGCCCCCGCGAGGGGACGCTCGAGCGGCTGACAGAGCTCGGCAGGCGGATCGGGCGACTCGCCAGGGACGCTGAGAGATCCGCCGGTCGCGGTCGCCCCGCGCCGGCGGCATGACAGGAAGACGAACCATGGGACGAAAGCTGACGGCACAGCTTGACGTGCTGCTCCGCCTGCGGACGCAGGACGAGTCGCGCGCCCGACGCAGAATCGCGGCGCTGTCCGGCGAGGCGCGTCGCGTGGACGCGCAGGCCGACCGGCTGACGGCGCTCGAAGGTGAGTACCGCAGCGCCCTTCGCAAGGACGATGCCGCCGACGCGGGCGTCCGCCGCAGGGCGTATCGCCATCTGGGTGAGGCGCTGCGCAGGCAGGTGCAGGCGCGGGCGGAGATGCAGCAGCGCCTGGCGGCCGGGCGGGAAGGTCTGCGGAAGATCGTCCGCCGGCGCAGGGCGATGCAGACGCTGATCCAACGCATCGAGCGCCGCCGCGCCCGGTGCGAGTCGCTCCGGGCGGCGCGCGAGCTCGACGAGACCTTCGCCATGCACCACGCCGCGAAACGCGGAGAGGACACGATCTGAACGACCGCTCGTCCATCCCGGAATCGCAACGAGACGGCGACACGCTGCGCATCGAGATGGGGCGCGGGTGGATGCCGCGCGGCGAGGCGGAAGCCCTCGAACCCGGTTCGGTCGTCGCGCTGGACGCGGCCGCGGGGGCGGACGTCGACGTCCTGCTCGCCGGGCGCCGCGCAGCGGTGGCCGAGCCCGTCGACCCGCGCGGACGGTTCGCCGTCCGCGTGCGGCGGGTCGCCGACGACGCGGAAGGGGGGCGGGAGCGATGACGGCGGCGCGCCGAAACCTGCTCCTCCTGCCGGCCGTGGTGCTCACGCTCGCCAGGGGCGGCGTCGGACTTGCCGCCGATGCGCCGGTCCGGGACGCCCGGACGCAGAACGCACAGACCCAGCCGGTCGACGACCCGGCCACGCGAAACGTGGATCGCGACGACACGCCGCGGCCGACCAACGGGAACAGCATAGAAACGCGACGCATCGGGGACTCCGGCAACGGCGTCGTCGTCGATTGGTGGGGCTGGGCGCAGACGCTGATCGCGCTGGGCGTGGTGATCGCGCTGATCTTCGCGGTGCGGTGGGCGATCCGACGGCTGGGCGTGCGTCCCGCGGGCGTCGCGCGACGCAGCGACATGCTCGCCGTGCTCGCCTCGCGCGGGCTGCCCGGCCGGCATCAGCTCCACGTGGTCCGCTTCGGGCGGCGGGTCGTGCTGATCGGCGCGACCCCGTCCGAGCTGCGCCGCCTGGCGGAAGTGACGGATGAAAGGGAAGCGGCCGAGTGGCTCGGCAGCGATGCTGCGGACGAGCTGACAGCGCAACATACGGATGAGACGACCGACGATGACAACCTGCGGGAGGAGCGGCGATGACGCTCCGTGCAGCGGCCTGCGTTGCGGTGCTGCTGGCGCTTGGGACGGCTGCGTCCGCCCAGGACGCGACCACCGCGCCTGGCGCGTCGATCTCCCTCCCGTCGCCGGCGAGCCCCCAGCAGACCTCCAGCGTGCTCCAGTGGATCGTGCTGGTGACGCTGATCTCGGTCGCGCCGGCGGTGCTGGTGATGATCACGTCGTTCACCCGGATCATCGTCGTCCTCGGTCTGCTGCGCCAGGCATTGGCGACCCAGCAGATGCCGCCGAACCAGGTGCTGTTCGGGCTGGCGCTGTTCATGACGCTGGTGATCATG
>CAZADC010000148.1:0-8220 GCA_964483755.1 uncultured Planctomycetaceae bacterium
GGATGACCGCCCGGCCGCGCCGATCGGCTTTGTCGCGGTGGCAGATGACCGACAGCGCGTCGACGCGGGAGTTGTTGACCAGGATGTCGAGCTTCACCAGGTCGTTGGCGAAGAACCCGATCAGCTCGTAGTCCATCGTGCCGTATCCGCGGGTGGCGCTCTTGAGCTTGTCGTAGAAGTCGTAGATGATCTCGGCCAGCGGGAACTCGTAAGAGAGGATCACCCGATCGCTGGAAAGGTACTCCGTCTTCTTGTACTCCGCACGGCGTTCCTCGCTGAGCTGCATGATCGCACCGATGGAATCGCCCGGCACGATCAGGTCGACCCGGACGAACGGCTCGCGGATCTCCTCGATGTGGCTGGGGTCGGGCAGGTCGCCGGCGGAGTCCACTTCCCTGACTTCCCCGTCGCGGGTGAGCACCTGGTACGGGACGGTCGGGGCGGTCTGGACCACCTCGATCTCGTGCTCGCGCTCGAGCCGCTCCTGGACGATCTCCATGTGCAGCATGCCGAGGAACCCGCACCGGAAGCCGAAGCCCAGCGCCTCGGAGTTGATCGGCTGGAACGTCAGCGCGGCGTCGTTGAGCCGGAGCTTCTCGAGCCCCTCGCGGAGCTCGGGGACCTGCGTGCTCGGCCCGGGATAGAAGTCGCAGAAGACCATCTGCTGCGGCGGCTTGTAGCCGGGCAGGGGCTCGTCGGCACGTTCGCGATCCCGCGTGACGGTGTCGCCGACGTGCACCGAGGCGATGTCTTTGATGCTCGCCGAGAAGAAGCCCACCTCGCCGGTCGCCAGGGAATCGACGAGCTGCACGCGGGGGATGAACCGGCCGATCTCGCTGATCTCGAAGACCTCGCCGGTGCCCATCATGCGGATCTCGTCGCCGACGCGCAGCGCGCCGTCGAACACGCGGACGTACACCACCACGCCGCGATAGTCGTCGTATGTGCTGTCGAAGATCAGCGCCCGCGTCGGCGCGTCGACGGCGCCCGACGGCGGCGGGAGCTGCTCGACGATTGCCGTCAGCATGTCGTCCACGCCCTCGCCCGTCTTCGCCGAGGCGAAGATGCAGTCCTCGGCCGGGTGGTCAATCAGCGCCTCCATCTCCATCGCTGTGTCCTCGGGACGGGCCGTGGGCAGGTCGATCTTGTTGACCACCGGCACGAGCTTCAGCCCGTTTCGCTCGCCGAGGTGGGCGTTGGCGACCGTCTGGGCCTCGACGCCCTGGGCGGCGTCCACCACCAGCAGCGCCCCCTCGCAGGCCGTCAATGCCCGCGATACCTCGTAATGGAAGTCCACGTGCCCCGGCGTGTCGATCAGGTTGAGCATGTACTTCCGCCCTTTGTGCTCGTGCCAGATCGTCACGGCCGAGGACTTGATGGTGATCCCCCGCTCCCGCTCGAGGTCCATCTCGTCGAGCATCTGGTCATGGAACTCGCGCCGCGTGATCGCCCCGGTCGCCAGCAGCATCCGATCAGCCAGCGTGCTCTTGCCGTGGTCGATGTGGGCGATGATGCTGAAGTTGCGTATGGTCCTCTGGTCCATCACAACACTGTATCGAATCGCCCCCGTCGCACAAGACGAACCGGCCTCAGCGGGGCCGCGGCAGAGAGCGACCGCGTCGGTGTGTGCGGGCGCGGCGACCCGCAACGCATTGCTCAAGCCGGGCAACCGAAGCGCTTGACTTCGTCGCGGCCTGCGCGTAGGCTTTCGGGGCTCGCCGGGGCCGACCGGCCCGAGCTCCCCTTGCCGACGCACGGGCGTCGGAAGACCACGACACGAGGAAGCACTGCCAGCGAGAGGACCATGAAGAGCCAACACGCTGACATCCTGAAGGACCGACTGGACGCCGACAGCTTCACCAAACTGGCCGCCCTGGACAACGATCGCCTGCACGCGTTCGTCGCCGACGCGGTCGAGCTGTGCCGACCCGACAGCGTGAAGGTCTGCGATGATTCGCCGCAGGACATCGCCTACTGTCGCCAGCTCGCCATCGACAACGCCGAGGAGATCCCGCTGGCGACCGAGGGGCACACCGTGCACTTCGACGGGTACTACGACCAGGGGCGCGACCCGGAGGTCACCCGCTACCTGCTGCCCGAGGGCATGGAGCTCGGCGGACGGCTGAACTCCATCGGGCGAGACGAGGGGCTCGCCGAGATCCGCGGATTCTTCGAGGGCTCGATGGAAGGGCGCCGGATGCTCGTGCGGTTCTTCTGTCTCGGGCCGACGGCGTCCCCGTTCAGCATCTCGGCCGTGCAGCTCACCGACTCGGCCTACGTGGCGCACAGCGAGGACATGCTCTACCGCCCCGGCTATGAGCAGTTCAAGACGCTCGGCGACTCGCCGGAGTTCTTCCGCTTCCTGCACGCAACGGGCGAGGTCGACGAGCTCAACTGCTCGTCCGACGTGCAGAACAAGCGGATCTACATGGACATCAGCGAGGACACCGTCTACTCGGTCAACACGCAGTACGCCGGCAACACGGTGGGGCTCAAGAAGCTCTCGCTGCGCCTGGCGATCCGCAAGGCCGACCGGGAGGGCGACTGGCTCGCCGAGCACATGTTCCTGATGGGCGTACACGGGCCCGACGGGCGCAAGACCTTCTTCACCGGCGCATTCCCGAGCGCTTGCGGAAAGACGTCCACCGCGATGCTGCCGGGCGAGACGATCCTCGGTGACGACATCGCCTATCTGCGCCGCCTCGGCGGCGAGATGCGGTCGGTCAACGTGGAGGCGGGCATCTTCGGGATCATCCGCGACGTGACGGCGGAGGACGACCCGGTCATCTGGGACGTCCTGCACCGGCCGGGCGAGGTGATCTTCGGCAACGTGCTCGTCAAGGACGGCGAGCCCTACTGGCTGGGCATGGGGCAGGAACTCCCGAAGGAGGGACGAAACTTCGTCGGCGAGTGGCACGAGGACAAGACCGGACCCGACGGCAAGCCCGTCCCCCCCGCGCACAAGAACGCCCGCTACACGATCCGCCTGCGCGACCTCGCCAACCAGGACGAGCGCATGAACGACCCCGACGGCGTGCCCGTCGGCGGCGTCATCTACGGCGGACGCGACAGCGACACGTCCGTGCCCGTCACCGAGAGCTTCGACTGGGTCCACGGCGTGATCACGATGGGCGCGTCGCTCGAGAGCGAGTCGACGGCCGCCACGGTCGGCGCCGAGGGCGTGCGGAAGTTCGACCTGATGAGCAACCTGCAGTTTTTGGCGATTCCGATCGGCAAGTACATCCGGAACCATCTGAAGTTCGCCGAGGGACTCGACGCGCTGCCCAAGGTGTTCAACACCAACTACTTCCAGCGGGACGAGGACGGCGAGTATCTCACCGGCATGCTCGACAAGGCGGTGTGGATCAAGTGGATGGAGCTCCGTGTGCACGAGGACGTGCCCGCAATCGACACGCCGGTCGGGCGCATCCCGCGGTACGAGGACCTCGCCCGGCTGTTCACGGAAGTCCGCGACAAGGACTACTCCCGGGATGCGTACGTCAAGCAGTTCACGATCCGCATCCCCGAGCAGCTCGCCAAGATCGAGCGGATCGAAAATGTCTATCGCGAGGACGTGCCGGACGCTCCGGACGAGCTGTTCGCCACCCTCGACGCCCAGCGCAAACGGCTGGAGGAGCTTCGCGGCGTCAAGGGCGACTACGTCTCGCCGCTGGAGCTCTGACGCTCGCGGCTGCCCCGCGATCATGCCACGTGCAAACAGGACGCGACGCCCGGTAACGGCGCCGTGGGCTCATGCGCTGTCTACCCGTCGAGCGGCCTGATCTCCACGTGCCAGCCGGGCGGGGAGGGTAGCTCGAACATCTCCTCCTCGAAGTCCACGTCGGTCCTGATCTTCTTGAAATCGACCGTCGTGCGGTTGCGCTTCCTGTCCCGGCTGTAGATGCGGACGGGCAGTCTGCGGTCGCGGTCGATCCAGAGGCGGATCTCGCGGAACTCGGTCTCGCGGAGCTTGTCGTCGCGCGTCCGGAGGATGAGCAGGTCGGTGTTCTCGGGGGCCTTGCGGCCGGGCTCGTCCGGGGCGGTCGCCTCGAAGTACTCCAGCACGGCGTCGGTCTTCTGCCCGAACGGCAGGGGGAACGGGCCCTTGCCGAGTCGCATCGGCTCGACGGTTTCGCCTTCCGCGGCCACCTGGAACTTCTGGAGCTGCTTGACGCGGTGCTTCTTGACGTAGAACCACTTGCCGTCGAAGGCGTAGTCGACGACGGCGCGGATCGCCCGTCCGCCGCCCTGCTTGAGCGTGTCGAAGTGCACGCGGAACTTCGGCGGCCGGGCCGGTTCGCCCTTCTCCGCGTTCTTCGCGGCGCGGTAGGCGACCCACCCGGTGCGGTCCTCGCTGTCACCCAGCCCGCCGCCGAGCACCACGTGGTAGTCCACCTCGGCGCGGATCGACTCCGGCTGGGCCTTCTCCAGCTCGTTCAGGAGCTCCGTCGCCCGCGGATCGGTCGCGGGGGCGGTGTCCGTGGCCGGACGGGTGACGGAATCCGCGGCGCCCCGGAGCGTCGGGGCGGTCATCATCAGGGCCGTCATCGCGATCGTGATCCAGCACGTCTTCATCGGCTGCTCCCTTCCGGGGGGTCTGACACTCCGTCTTCGTTCGGGTTTGGTTGGGTGTTCGCTATTCTACGCACCGCAGCCGGCAGCAGTTTGACTCCGCCCAGCACCACCGCCACCGCCAGCAGCCCGAGCACGGCGATCCACCCGAGGTCGAAACGGTACGTGACGTACGCGATCACGCCGTAGCGGATGAACCGGCCGATCAGGTTGGCTGCCGCGAAGGGCGCACGCGGGTACCGGTAGGTTATCGCCAGCAGGCGGACGACGTCGACGGGGATCGGGATGACGTTGAACGCCAGCAGCAGCGTGAACGGCGCCGCGGCGAACCACCGGGCGGCCGCCTGGTAGGTCCGCGTGTGGCGCACGTTCGCGATGCGCTTGTGGCGGAGCATCCAGGTGAACAGGTGATAGTCGTTGAGGTTGGCGATCGTCGAGCCGAGCGCGCCGACGCCACCGACGATGACGGCCGTCAGGAGCGCGACGGTTCCCGGCTCGCCCGCCAGCCCGCTCGCCACCGACGCCTCCCGTGTCGCCACGCCGGCGACCAGCCACCCGGTCGGCAGCGGGAGCAGCGTCGTGCACAGCGTCAGGTAGGCGAAGAACCCGACGAGCTTGATCGAGATGCTCGTTTCGGCGAACGTCTCGGCCGTGCGGCGGACCCAGGCGTTCCAGCTCCAGCCCGCCCCGGCGATGAGCACCGCCAGCGCGACCACGCACCCGACCAGCACCACCGCGTAGAACACCAGCCAGTGCTTGACGGTGACGTCGTCCGGCAGGTGCGGCTCGATCACGTGCGGTCGGCCGGGTTGTCTACTGGTCGAGGATTCTGCCATCGCCCATTCTCACCACGCGGTCGGCGCGGGCGGCCGCGTCGGCCGAGTGGGTTATCATCACGATCGTCTGGCCCGACCGGCGGTTCGCCTCCCGCAGAATGCCCAGCAGCGCGTCGGAGTTGTCGGAGTCGAGGCTGCCGGTCGGCTCGTCAGCCAGCAGGAGCGCGGGACGGTGCGCCATCGCCCGCGCGACGGCGACCCGCTGCTGCTCGCCGATGCTCATCCGCTCGGGCTTGCGCCGCGCGAGATGCCCGACGCCGAGCTGGTCCAGCAGTTCCCCGGTACGCCCGTCCGGGCGTATGCCGCGGATCCGCAGAGAGACGTTGACGTTGTCGGCCGCCGTGAGCACGTTGAGCAGATTGAATCGCTGGAAGATGAATCCCAGGCTCGTGCGGCGCACCCGCGTGCGCGCCGACTCGCTCGTCGGCGCCGGCTGCCCGTCGATCTCCAGCTCGCCGGCGTCGGCGGGGGTGATCAGCCCGAGCACGTGCAGGAGCGTGCTCTTGCCGCATCCGCTGGGGCCCATGACGGCGAGGAACTCGCCGCGTCGGACGGTCAGGTCCAGCCCGCGCAGGACGTGAACGGCGGCGTCGCCGCGTCCGAGCGTCTTGTGCAGCCCGCGGGCCGCGAGAATGTTGCCGTCCGTCTGGTTCATTCCAGCGTCAGCGTCTCCAGCACGTCCACCTTCGCCGCCCGCCAGGCGGGATACAGGGCGCTGAGCAGGGCGCCCGCCAGGGCGGCGCCGGCGGCGATCGCCACCCAGAGCGGCGTGATGGTGACCGTCAGCAGCGGGCGGAGCGCCTCGATCGCCCACGCGGCGCCCAGGCTCATCGCGACCCCGACGGCCAGCCCCGCCGCCGTCAGCAGCAGCGACTCGACGAGCACCTGCCGCAGCAGGAACGCGTTGCTCGCCCCGCCGGACTTGAGAATCGCGATCTGCCGCGTCTGCTGCAGGACCATCGTGTACAGCGTGATCATGATGAACAGGAACGCGATCAGCAGGGCGATGACGTTGACCGCGTCGACGTAGGTGAACATGATGCCGAACCGCGATTCGAGCATCCCGCGGTACTGGCGGACCTGCACGATCTCCACGCCCGGGCGCCGCAGCTCGCGGGCTGCGGCGGCGGGGTCCACGCCGGCGGCGACGTGGACGAAGATCAACGTGCTCTTCGTGACGTCGCCGCTGCCGAAGAGGAACTGCGCGGCCGGGCGGGGCATGTAGACCCGCGCCAGCCCGCCGGATTCGACGATGCCGACGATCTCGAAGTCGTGGTTCGCCGCCTGAACGACCTGCCCGACGCGGTAGTCGCCGGCATCCGCCAGGCGGGTGTCGATGACCAGCTCGAGCCCGTCGTGGGCCGGGGCCGCGAGATCGGCCGCGCGGATGTCGAGTGGCTCGTTCGATTCGTCCTCGCCGGCCGGGGTGAGCAGCAGGTCGGTCAGCCAGTTGGAGAAGCGGCGGTCGGGATCGAACATGCGACCGGCCGTCAGCTCGCGCCCGCCGACCAGCCGGGCGAAGCTGTCCGCGTCCACGCCCGCAACCGTCTGGTTCTGCCCGCCGAGACGCATCTGCCACAAGAACACCGGCGTCACGTGGGTGACGATGTCCGGATGGTCGGCGCGCAGCCGTTCGGCGTAGCGGTCGGGCAGGCCGACGCCGCTGAGCGTGGTCAGGTTCTCGCCCCAGATCTCGGGGTAGGCGATCAGCTCGGCGTCGACGGCCTCCCAGCGGTCGGCGATCTCGTAAAGGCTCCCGCGGGCGAGTCCGCTCAGCGTGATCAGCATGCAGATGCCGATCCCGATGCCCAGCGCGCTGAGCACGCTGCGGAGCTTGTGGTGGAGGATGTTCGCCAGGGGCAGATACATGCCGCGCGGTCACTCCGTGTCGTCGCCCAGCACCAGGTCGGTCAGCTCGTCGAGGCGGGCGATGACGTGATCGGCCTCGTCGGACCACGGCGGCGGCTTGCCCGGCGCGAGCAGCACGCTGACCGCGCCCGCGGCGTTGGCGGCCCGGACGTCATAATGAAAATCGCCTACGCAGGCGCACCGCGCGGGGGCGACGCTCAGCTCCCGGCACGCTCGCAGCACGCCGTCCGGCTCGGGCTTGATCGGCCCGTCCTCGCGCGACCAGGCGAGGTCGAACGCCATGTCGAAGCGGTCGAGGATCAGCTTCATGACCGGCGCGGCGTTTCGGGTCAGCAGGGCGGTGCGGACCCCGGCGGCCGCCAGCGCGTCCAGCACCTCTCGCGCCCCGGGCATGAGGCTCGCCCTCCGACCGGCCGTCATTTCGTGTTCGAGCAGGCGGTCGTGGGCGCGTTTCGCCTCGTCGGGGCCCATGGCGGCGATGCCCTCGAGGATGCCGACGTCCGGCGCGACGCCCAGGTCCTCGCGAATCGCCCGGAAGTCCAGCAGCGACTCGACGAGGGTTCCGTCCATGTCGAAGATGACGCCGTCGAATCGAGCCATGTCCCGAGAACTCTTCGCCCGCTGAAACGTTCTATCTGATGGAAGTTACTGTACTGAGAGCGAGGGGCCCTACGCCATGATAGAATCCGCAGCCATGAGACGAACAGCGATTCTCACGACGCTCTCCGCCCTCGTCGCGCTGGCGTCGCCGGCGCTCCATCTGCTCCCATCGCTCTGCGAAGTCCTGGACAATCATCGGGCCTCCTGATAAGCCGCGTTGCGGGCGTCCATCGCGTCCTGAGCCGCCAGCCAGCCGATCCCGTGGCGCTTGGGCGTGGTCACCCGCTGGGGCGTGCGGTTGGCGCGCTTGACGCGGCGCTTCCGGCGTTGCCAGGCCACCCGG
>CAZADC010000149.1:0-8202 GCA_964483755.1 uncultured Planctomycetaceae bacterium
GCGACACCTCGGCGCCGGCGCCCGTGCAGGAAACGCCGACAAGAATCAACGGGAGCAATCTGCGGATGATACGCATGGCATATTCCTTGATCGGAGCAGACACGTGGGGGTCAAAGGAGCACGATCAGGCGAGGCGGATCACTGCTCCAGCGCGGCCTGGAGCTCGTCGCGATGATCGAGAATCCAGCGGACCTTCCGCTCGATCATCTGGAGGAACGGGAAGCCCTCGATGCGCCCGAAGCTGCCGGTGGCGGCGATGGGCAGGACCGCTTCGGCGATGGCGGCCTCGCACATCAGCGACGGGATCGCCTTGATCTCCGCGACGCTGATGACGTTGACCGCGTCGTACCCGCGGCAGAAGCGCTTGAAGCGGGACTCGTCGACGTAGTCCGGCCACTCGGTGGGGTCCTCGCCGCCGCCGATGATCGAGAACTGCAGCGCGCCGTTGGCGAGGTCGATCACCCGCTGCTGGAGGCGTGCGGCGTCGTAGTCGATGACGGCGACGACGTTCCGCTCGCGGAACAGCATGTTGCCCGGGTGCCAGTCGCCGTGCACGATCTGGCGTCCCCAATTGGCGAGCCCGAGCTGCTCGACGTGCTCGGCGCACTGCGCGTAGGCGTCCTCGAGGTAGGACACGGTCTCGTTGAGCACGCTGCTGGGCGGGCGCGACTCCATCGGCAGCGAGCCGACGGTGTTGCGGATCGCCTGGCGGATCGCGCGGGCATTGTGGTAGCTGCCCGCCGGCGGGGAGTATTCGCTGCGGAAGTCCGCCAGCAGCTTGTGGTAAAGCCCCAGAATCCGCCCGGCGCTGAACGTGGACTCCAGCGAGCCGTCGTACCCGCCGCCCTCGATGTACTCGAACATCTCGTAGATGCTCTCGTCGAGCACCAGCATGGAGTTGTTCTCGTCGCGGGTGCCCAGCAGGTGCGGCAGCGGGAAGTTCTGCCCGGCGAGCGTGAGTTGAATCTGGTGGGTGAAGGCAACCTTCGGCAGGTCGTCCTTCCCCTTCGCGCGGCGCTTGAAGAGGAACCGGCCGCGCTGGCACTCGACGACGAGCTTCGGGGCCCGACGCGAGCCGCGGGGAAAGTCCGTGAGCTCCCGCACGATGCCCAGGTCGTAGTGACTCAGGCAGATCGCCAGTTCCTTGGCGCCGAATTGTTCGCGTTCGCGCTTGTCGGCCATGACGGAAAGGATGCTGTCACTGCGGCGCCGGACGACCTCGGCAGGCGCCAGGCGCGCATCATACCCCATCTTCGGCGTCTGTAAAGCTCCGTTCCGGCGAATCCTGCGCGCGGGCTGTTCCGTCCGGCACGGCCCGCTTGTATCGGCGGGAGCATCCCGTAGAATCCGCCCGGAGAATGACCATGAACCACGCGGAACGATTCCGGGCGCTGATGGACTTCCAGCCGGTGGACCGCCTGCCGGTCGTCGAGTGGGCGCCGTGGTGGGACAAGACCCTCGATCGCTGGCGCGGCGAGGGGCTTGGGCCCGGCGACGGCGCGGACGCCTGCCGCTTCTTCGGGCTGGACGTCTGGCGCCAGCACAAGTTCAACCCGCGTGGCACCGACTGCCCCGCCCCGCCGCACCACGGCGCCGGGCTCATCGCCGACGCGGACGGGTACGAGAAGCTCCGCCCACACCTCTATCCGCCGGTGACCGACGCCACGCTCGCCATGCTCGCCGAGCGTCAGCGCGAGCAGGACGCCGGCGAGTCGCTGACGTGGGTCACATTCGAGGGGTTCTTCTGGTTCCCCCGGACGCTGCTGGGCATCGAGCGGCACCTCTACGCCTTCTACGATCAGCCCGACCTGCTGCATCGCATGAACGCCGACCAGGCCGAGTACTGCCTCCACGTGCTCAGCCGCGTCCGCGACGTCTGCCGCCCGGCCTTCATGACGTTCGCCGAGGACATGTCCTACAACCACGGGCCGATGCTCTCCCGCGAGCAGTTCGAGACCTTCTGTCTGCCGTACTATCGCCGCGTCGTCCCCGCTTTGCGGGAGATGGACATCTACGTCGTCGTGGACAGCGACGGGGACGTAACGGAGATGATCCCCTGGCTGACCGACGCCGGCGTCCGGGGCGTCCTGCCGCTCGAGCGCCAGGCCGGCGTCGACGCCGGTCGCCTGCGCGAGATTGCCCCGCGCCTCGGGATGATCGGCCATTTCGACAAGATGACCATGACGCGCGGGCGCGACGCCATGGCGGCCGAGTTCGAACGCCTCCGCCCCGTCGCCGAAGCCGGCGGGTTCGTGCCCTCCGTGGACCACCAGACCCCGCCCGGCGTGTCGATGGCGCAGTACCGGACCTATGTGGAGATGCTCAAGGACTTCGCCCGCAGCGCGGCGCGGTAGCGTCCGCCTTTCCCGTCGGTTCCGCCGTTCTTGCGAAACCCCGGCCCCGTCCCTACATTCAAGGACCAGATGGACGGGATATCCCTCCAATTCCAGGGCGTGCGCAACCACCAGCTCCTGATCGCGCTGCTGGCGGGCGTGATGCTTTCGCTGGTCGTCTACGGCGTCGTTCAGCTCGTCCGGCGGAAAGTCCACGACGGGCTGCTGTGCCTGGCCGGGGCGGCCGGTCCGCTCGCGCTGAGCCCGTTCCTGATCGTCTCCGGCGGCCTGCGCCACGCCACGGGGCGCCGGCGGCGCGGCAACGCGGCGTTGCTCGGCGGGATTCTCGCCGGCGCGGGGGCCCTGCTGGCGGGCGTCTTCATCACCGTCGCCGACGACACGGCGGCGGCGTTCTGGATGTCTGCGCTGGCGCTGGAGGTCGCTGTCGCCGTGGCCGTGTTCTACGCCGCCGTCTACGCCTACCTCGGCACCCAGCGGATGGCGGTGCTGATGTTCCTGCGGTGCCTGGCGATCCTCGCGCTGATGTTGCTGCTGTTCAAGCCGGCGCTGAGCGTCGCGCCGGACATCGAGCAGTCGAAGCCCTACCTGCCGGTGCTGGTGGACCGGTCGGCGTCGATGAGCACCGCCGACGAGGGAACGGTCCGCAACCGCTACGACGAGGCGGTGCAGATGCTCGGCTCCCAGCAGTCGGCCATGGAGCGGACGTTCCGCCCGGTGTGGGTGCACTTCGCCGAGGGGGCGCAGATGGTCGACTCGCTCGACTCGCTCACCACGCTGGAGGCGACGGGCGAAGGCACCGAGGGCACCGACCTGGCGGGCGCGATCCGCTCGGCCGTGCAGAAGCACTCGCGGGAGAACCTCGCCGGGCTGGTGCTCGTCAGCGACGGCATTCACAACGCCTCGGCGAACCTGCTCGACGCCGTGGTCGAGGCGGGCGTGCCGATCTACTCGCTCGGCGTCGGCTCGACCAGCCGCAACGCGCCCGGTCAGCGGAACGTCCGGATCACGAGCGTCTCGGCGCCGCTGGAAGTCGTCAAGAACAACGTCACGACCCTCACCGCCCGCCTGAAGATCAGCGCCCTGCCGAACGTCAGCACCGACGTGCAGCTCTTCGAGGAGGGCGCCGCCCAGCCGATCGTCACGGAGTCGGTCTGGACGGACAGCCCGGACGAGACGCTGACCGTGGACCTGAAGTGGACGCCCCGCGACCGCGGCGGACCGACCACCGGCGCGGCCGGGGACCTGCAGGCGCCGCGCGCGGAGGTGCGCAAGCTGCGGATCGTCGCGCCGACAAACCCCGCCGAGTCCGTGACGGCCGACAACGAGCAGGAGATTCACGTCCTCGTCACCGAGCCGCGCGTCCGCGTGCTGTACGTCGAGGGCGCCATCCGCCCCGAGTACAAGTACCTCCGCCGCCTGCTGGACAGCGACCCGAACGTCCAGTTCATGGGGCTGGTGCGGGTCCGCGAGAACGTCTTCCTCTGCCAGGGCAGCATCGGCGGCAGGCAGCTCAACGCCCTCCCGTCGACCGACGAGGAATTCCGGATGTTCGACGTGATCCTCCTCGGCGACCTCGACCGGACGTTCGTTTCGCGCGATCAGCTCGAGCGCCTGCGCCGGTTCGCCAACGACGGCGGCGGGCTGCTGATGATCGGCGGGCACAACAGCTTCGGGCCCGGCGGATACGGCGGCACGGCCGTCGAGGAAGCGATGCCGGTGACCATGGGCAGCCGCGCCCAGCCCCAGGAGAAGACGCCCTTCATCCCCCAGCTCACCGCCCAGGGCGAGGCGCACCCGGTGCTCGAAGGCATAAGCGGATACTTCTTCGGGCCCGGCGGACGAAAGCCCTTCGACGACCTTCAGGCGCTGCCGGAGCTGACCGGATGCGTTACGGTCGTCGGACCCAAGCCCGGCGCGGCCGTGCTGGCGCTGCACCCGACCCGCGTCAACGAGGCCGGGCCGCTCGTCGTTCTCGCCGCGCAGAACTTCGGGGCCGGCAGGACGGCCGCCTTCACCGCCGACACGACCTGGCGGTGGTTCATGGAGCTCAAGGGGCTCGGGGCGCAGAGCCCGTACGACCAGTTCTGGGCCCAGATGGTCCGCTGGCTGGCGAACGTGGAGACCAAGAGCCGCGACACCGCCCCGGCCGTCGTGCTGCGGCTGGACAGCGGGTACGTCCAGGTCGGTCAGACCGTCCAGCTCACCTCGCGGGTCCAGGACGAACAGGGACGGGCGAGCGACTCGGCGACGGTGACCTGCACGATCACCCCCGCCGGCGAAGCGCCCGGCGAGCCGGAGACCGTCTCGCTGGCGCCCGGGCGCGGCAGCGGCGTGTTCGACGCGACCTGGCGGGCCATGAACGAGGGGGAGTACGTCGTCAAGGCGACGGCGATCGACTCGACGGGCACGACGCTGGGATCCGACGAGCTGGAGCTGACCGTCGCCCCCCACTCGGCCGAGCTGGAGCGCCTCGCCCGCGACGAGACGACGCTGCGGATGATCGCCGACCGCAGCGGCGGGCGCTACGGGGACGTGTACGCCCTGCCCGAGGTGGTGCGGCAGATCGGCGAACGCCACCGCGACCGGACGCTCGGGAGCGTCCAGGCCGAGACGTTCAGCCTCCACAACTTCACGATCCTGTTCCTGCTGTTCATCGCCCTGCTGACGGGCGAATGGCTGCTGCGGCGAAGCTGGCAGCTCCAGTAGCCGCACCCTCCTGGCACAGCCCCGCCGTCCGCCGTCCGCCGGTCGTCACGGCGCGCGCCGTGACGCGGGATTGTGGCGCGGGGGTGCGCCGTGGTACAAGAAGGGGCGCGAACGGCGCGCGGCGGCTGTGTCGGCCCGTCGCCGGATCAACGGAAAGGAACCCGATCATGCGGATCGACACCCAGTTTTCTGTGTATCTGATCAACAAGCCCGGCGTGCTGGCGAACGTGACGACGGCGCTGGCGAAGGCGAAGGTCAACATCATCGCCCTTGCGCTGATGGATTCGGGCGAGCACGGCGCGCTGCGGATCGTCTGCGACGACGCGGACGCCGCCCGCAAGGTGCTCGGCAAGGCGCACGACCGCTGGACCGAGTGCGAGGTGCTCGCCATCGAGCTCGACCACCGCCCGGGCGCGTTCGCGGCGATCACCCAGCGCCTCGCCGAGGAGCACGTCAACATCACGTACGCCTACTGCACCGGCGGCGCGGACGGCGGAAAGGTCACCGCGATCTTCAAGGTCTCGGACGTGAAGAAGGCCCGCAAGACCATCGCCCCGGCCGAGAACGACAAGAAGCAGACCCGCCCCGTCAAGACGCCCCGGGGTCGCAAGGGAACGTAGGCCGCTGAACCGACGGCGCACGTTGGCGTTTTGAGCGGGCGCGATCCCGGGGCTTCGCTTCGCTCCGCCCCGGGCTACTGGCCGCCTCCCCTTGCGGGTTGGCACCGACCGCCCCTTGCTTGGATCGCCGCGCGGCCCTGAGCGGGCGATTCACGCCGCTCCCGGAAAGGCATTCAGTTGCGCCGCGTCCGTTCCCTGCCCTGCTTCCACGCCGAGTCCAGCACCCGTCCGGCGAAGATGCCGAAGACGAGCGCGAACGTCGCGTGTGCCGCCAAGGCGGTGTACCACCCGCCGCTGATCTGGAGGTCATAGATGAGGACGAGCCAGATCACGCGGCCGACGTTGCCCACGGCCAGCAGGGCGAGAAGAATCCCCAGTGCGACCTTCGGTGCTCTTGCCATCCGTCTTCCCCGTTCGTCTGTCGGCGTCGCGGGCCTCAGCGTTCGACGGGCTCGGCGTTGCGCTCGCCGAGGCGTTCGGCGCGTTCGATGAGCTCTTCTTCGGTGGGAGGGTCGAGCTTCTCGAGCTCGTAGTGAAGATAGCGCTGATCGTGATAGGTCCACGGCGCCAGGGCGCTGAACAGGTCCAACGGCGGCACTTCGTACCACGGGGCGTTGATGTCCGCGTGGGTCTTGAGGGTCTCGTACCCGTCGCGGCGGAGGATCACGTCGTAGTCGCCGTACCAGGTGAACGGGAGCGTCACCGGCGTGCGCCCTACCTCCACGTCCGAGACATAGACCAGCGCACCGTCGGGGTCCGAGGTGATGTGCATCTCCCGTTCGACGCACCCGCCGAAAGTCAACGCCAGGGCGGCAACCAACGTGATGGACAGGGGTCGTCTCATGGCCGCGTCTTTTACCCCGGCGCGTCGAAGCGCTCAAGCGCAAAATGTCCGCCGCAGCGGCCGGGCGAACATCTCAGTCGTCAGCGTCTCCCGCGTCGTCCGTGTCCTCGTCCAGCTCGCCGTCGGGCTCCAGCTCGCCGTCCTCGCCGCGGGTGAGCACGCGGATTTTTTCCTCGGCCGCGTCGAGAATCGTCCGGCACTGCTTGATGAGCTTGATGCCTTCGGCGTATTTCTCGATGGATTCCTCGAGCGAAACCTCGCCTTCCTCGATGTCGGCGACGATCCGCTCGAGCTTTTCCAGCGCGTCCTCGAATTTCAGCTTCTCGGCCATTCTGCGTTCTCCGGCGAACTGTTGCTGATTCCCGTGCTTCGCATGCTCCGGTGCGCGGCAAGCCACGCGCCCTGCCGCTCATCTCCGGCGCCATGCTTCCCTTGGGAAGCATGGTCCAACCATGGTTCGGTTGTGCCTCTCCGGTGCGTGGCGGGGCTCGCGCCTTGCTCGCGGCGCTTTTGGCGCACAGCCTCGAAGGGCTGTACGACCACCGCCGACATTGTACGGCATTCGCATCGTCGGCGGGAGGGTCGGCCCGGCAGGCGGCGCGGGTCGGCGCGGCAAACCGGCGGGCCGGAACGATGCTCCGTCCGACCCGCCGGGTCTATCATATCCGGGCCGAGGCGACGGGCGGAGGGCAGTGGTGCGGATGCCCGCCGTCGGGGTCCGGATGGTATCCGTCCGCCGGCCGCGCGGGGCCGACGGATGCGCTGAATCGGCGGCCTAATACATGTCTTCCATGTCGCCGCCGGCCGGGGCCGATTTCTTCTCGGGAATCTCGCTGACCACGGCGTCGGTCGTCAGCAGCAGGCTCGCCACGGACGCCGCGTTCTGCAGCGCGGTCCGCTCGACCTTGGTCGGGACGATCACGCCCGCCTTGACCAGGTCGCAGTACTTGCCGGCCAGCGCGTCGTAGCCGAAGTTCGCCTCCTCGGCTTCCATCACCTTGGCGGCGACGATGCTTCCGTCGAGCCCGGAGTTGGCGGCGATCTGCTTGATCGGGCTCGACAGGGCGCGGCGGACGATCTCGACGCCGGTCTTCTCGTCGTCGGTGTCGCACTTGACCCTGTCCAGCGCCTTCTCGCACCGCAGCACGGCCACGCCGCCGCCGGGAAGAATGCCTTCCTCGACCGCCGCCCGGCAGGCGTGCAGGGCGTCCTCGACGCGGGCCTTCTTCTCCTTCATCTCGACCTCGGTCGCCGCGCCGACGTTGATCTGCGCCACGCCGCCGGAGAGCTTCGCGAGCCGCTCTTCCAGCTTCTCGCGGTCGTAGTCGCTGGTCGTCGCGTCGATCTCGTGCTTGATCTGCTCGATGCGGCCCTTGATGTCGGCCGTCTTTCCGGCGCCCTCGATGATCGTCGTGTTGTCCTTGTCGATCCGGATGCTCTTGGCCTGCCCAAGGTCGCCGATCTCGAGGTTCTCCAGACTGATGCCCATGTCCTCCATGATCGCGCGTCCGCCGGTGAGCACGGCGATGTCGCGGAGCATTTCCTTGCGGCGGTCGCCGAAGCCCGGCGCCTTGACCGCGGCGCACTGGAACGTGCCGCGGAGCTTGTTGACCACGAGCGTCGCGAGCGCCTCGCCCTCGATGTCCTCCGCGAGGATCACCAGCGGACGCCCGGACTG
>CAZADC010000150.1:0-8185 GCA_964483755.1 uncultured Planctomycetaceae bacterium
GCCGTCTACCGCGAGCCCCACGGAACCCCACCATGAGCGAGATCATCCAGCCGTTCAACATCATGGCCAAGCCGGTCTGCGGCGTCTGCAACCTGGACTGCCGCTACTGCTACTACACCATGAAGCCGCGCGAGCTGTACCCGGACGTCGAGCGGTTCATGATGCCCGACGAGGTGCTGGAGAGCTACACGCGCCAGTACCTCGAGGCGATGCCGACGCGGTGCGAGTTCGGCTGGCAGGGCGGCGAGCCGCTGATGGCGGGCAAGGCGTTCTTCCGCCGGGCCGTCGAGCTCCAGAAGCAATACGCCGTCGAGGGGCAGGTCGTCACCAACGGTCTCCAGACCAACGGGACGCTGCTGGACGACGAGTGGTGTGAGTTCCTCGCCGCCAACGACTTCCTCGTCGGCGTGAGTCTCGACGGCCCGCCGCAGTGGCACGACTCGTTCCGCAGGGACCACGCCGGCAACCCGACGTTCCACCGCGCCTGGGCGGGGCTGGAGCTGCTCGGCAAGCACGGCGTCGAGTTCAACGTGCTCGTGACGCTCAACAGCGCCAACGCCCCGCACGTCGGGGACATCTACCGCTACTTCACCAACCGCGGCATCCAGTACCTCCAGTTCATCCCGATCCTGGAGCGGACGCCCGACGGGCGACCGACCGACTACTCCTGCAGCGCCGAGCAGTTCGGGCAGTTCCTGCTGGACGTCTTCGAGCTCTGGGCCAGCCGGGACGTCGGGCGCGTCAGCGAGCGCCTGATCGACAACGTGCTCCACCAGCTCATCTTCGGCAAGGCGAGCACCTGCTGCTACGCCGAGCGCTGCGCGAACGCCCACGTGCTGGAGTTCAACGGCGACCTGTACGTCTGCGACCACTTCGTCTACCGCGAGTGGAAGATCGGCAACATCATGAATCGGCCGCTGGTCGACCTGGTGCGCGATCCGATGCTGGAGGAGTTCGCCCGGTTGAAGACCCACCCCCCGGCCGCGTGCGAGGAGTGCGAGTTCTTCGCGTTCTGCCGCGGGGGCTGTCCCAAGCATCACATGCCGATCGGCGAGGATTCCGATCGGGTCAATCACTTCTGCGAAGGCTACAAGATGTTCTTCCGCGAGGCGCTGGACGAGCTTCGCGAGATGGCGGAGTACTTCAAGCGCGGGCAGACCCCGCCGCCGCGTTCGGTCCGCCGGCAAGGGCGAGTTCCCGCCCCCGCTCCGCAATCCGGCCCGCCGGCCATGGCGAATCCCCCCGCCGGGGCGACGCCCGGAACGATCGGGACGAATTCCGGCCCGGCCGGGGCGCCTGCGCCGGGTCCCGGCGCGGCCGCGCCCTCGCCCGGTCCCTCGGCTCCTCCGGGCAAGGCGCCCGGGCGCAACGACCCCTGCCCCTGCGGGTCGGGGCGGAAATTCAAGAACTGCTGCGGACGGTGAGCAGACGGCAGCGGGGCGTCGGTCGTACGGACGCGAACGGTCTGGTTCCGTCATCCGGTTTACACTTCCCGCCGCCTGCGGTAGGATTCCCGCGGGGTGCCGGGGCACACCGCCCCGGGCGAACGAACAGCGATGGGAGCGATCATGCCGAACGTCCATCCGACCGCGCTGGTGGATCCGTCAGCGCAGCTCGCCGACGACGTGACCGTCGGCCCGTACTGCATCGTCGAGGGCGGCGTCGAGATCGGCGGAGGCACGGTCCTTCGCGACCACGCCGTCGTCCGCCGGCACACCACGCTCGGCGCGGGCAACTTCGTCGACGCCCACGTGGTCCTCGGCGGCGAGCCGCAGGACTTCAAGTTCGACCCGAGCACCGTCAGCTACCTGCGGGTCGGCGATCACAACGTCTTCCGCGAGGGGGTGACGATCTCCCGCGCCACGGCCGTCGGGGGAGAGACGCTGGTCGGGAGCAATACCTACTGGATGACCGGGAGCCACGCCGGGCACGACGCGAAGATCGGCGACGGCGTGGTGCTGGTCAACGGCGCCGCCGTCGGCGGGCACGCCTCACTTGGCGCGGGGGCGATCCTGTCGGCCCACGTGGTCGTCCACCAGTTCTGCCGCATCGGGCAGCGCGTGATGACCGAGGGCAACGCGTCGATCCGCTCGCACGTCCCGCCGTTCACGCTGGTGGTCGGTCGGGACCGCGTGTTCAGTCTGAACACGGTCGGGCTGCGCCGCGCCGAGGACGTGGGCCCGGACGACCGGCGGCAGCTCAAGGAGGCGTTCCGCCTGGTCTACCGAAGCGGGCTCAGCCCGGCCGAGGCGCTGAACGAGATGGATGCTCACGAGGACTGGGGCGCCCACGCAGCCGAGTTCCGGGAGTTCGTGCGCGCCGCCCTGGACGCCGAGCCGCCCTACGACCGGGGCATTTGCTCGGCGAGGGAACGGACCGGCGGATGAACGCGTCGCGGCGACCGGCTGGCTTGACCGGACTCGCGCGGCTCACTAGGATGCGCCCATGATCGTCGTAATCGACAATTACGACAGCTTCACCTACAACCTCGTCCAGCGGATCGGCGAGCTGGGACGCGCGGAGGACATTCGCGTGTACCGCAACGACGTCAGATCCCCCGAGGCCGTCGCGGACGAGGACGCGCCCACCCACCTGATCATCTCGCCGGGACCTTGCACGCCCAACGAGGCCGGGCTGAGCTGCGATTTCATCCGCTGCTTCCACGGGAAGATCCCGATTCTCGGCGTGTGCCTCGGACACCAGTGCATCGGGCAGCTGTTCGGGGGCAAGGTGGTCCGCGCCGGCCGGCTGATGCACGGCAAGACCAGCGACATCCACCATGACGGGCGAGGCGTGCTGAAGGGGCTGCCCGACCCGTTCACGGCCACGCGGTATCACAGCCTCGTGGTCGATCCGGACGGACTCGACGAGGACTTCGAGCAGACCGCCTGGACCGCGGACCAGGGGGAGCTGATGGGGCTCCGCAGCCGGACGCACCCCACCGAGGGCGTCCAGTTTCACCCCGAAAGCTTCCTGACGGATGCGGGATACGACTTGCTGCGCAACTTCCTTTCGCTATAGTAGGGATTAGCATACAGGGATCGCTTGAGCGGGTCGGCCGGTGATGGCCCTAACCGTTGGAACCTCCCGCCTGTGTATTTTGTGAAGGTTGCGCGCACTCTGACCCGGTCATGATCGTAGAAGAGGTACGTGACACGATATGAGTAAATCGACAAGGAACGATCGCCCCAGCCGGTCTGCGGGACCGTCGTCCACCCGGTGGGCGGTGCTTCAGGAGCTTCGCCAGCGGGGCACGGCGCGGAACATCGAGATCGCCCGCGCCCTGGGCCTCTCCCCCGGCGCGGTCGGGTACGTCATTCATCAGCTTCGCCAGCGCGGACACGTCAAGCGTCTGCGCACCGGCGTGCACAAGTTCGTCCGCATGCCCGACGATCTGTACTACTGGGAGCACGAGCAGCACCTCCGCGACATCGAGCCCGTCGAGGGCGGCTCCCAGCCGGAGAAGATCATCAGCCTCTTCGAGCAGACTCCCGACGGCGTGCTGAGCTTCCGCGCGATCTGGAAGCTCAGCGGGCTTCAGCGCCAGGTGGCCGGCGCCGTGCTCAGCGAGCTGGTCAAGCGGGGTGAGCTGGAGCGGGTCCGCCGGGGGCTGTACCGGCTGCGGAACGCGAAATCGGCTGCGGCGGAATAGGCAGCCGGGCCGGGACCTGACGGACCGCCGGCGCTATCGCGAGGCGACGCGCTTTCTCGACGTCCCGGCCTCGATCTGTGCCTCGAGGACCACTTCGAGGTTGCGATCCCGTCCGAGCGAGACGATCCACGCCGACGCCGGGGCGGGCCGTCCTTCCTCGTCCGCACCCTTGTTGATCAGCAGGGATCGCGGCGCCTGGGCGAACCCGCTGGGCAGATAGAACATGTCGATCGCCTCGCTGGTGCTCGTCAGTTGCGGCGAGGGGTGGTCGGAGCGATAGACCTCGACCTTCACGTCGGCCTGGTAGGTGATCGCCTCGGGCCCGGTGCGGGAGATCTCGACGACCGCCTTCTTGTAGAGCGTCTGAAGCGTGCTCTCGGCTTTGTCGCGGGCGGTGACGGCGTCGTCGCGCCAGAACTCGGCGGCGTGCATGCCGACCATGGGCAGCGTGGTGATCAGCCCGGCCCGACGGTCGAGACGGTCGATGCGGAATCGGTTCTCGCGGAGCGTGTCGAAGCTCGCCTCCCAGACGGCGTTGAAGTTCTTCTCGGCCGGAGTGAGTTCGGGTCGCGGCGTGACGGGTGTGGTGTGCCTGGCGCAGCCCGCCGTGAGCGCGAGCGTCATCGGCAGGGCGAGGATGGCGGCTTTTTTCATGGTCGCACCGATTTTCTGGCGGAAATTCCGTCGTCCGGCAAAATCGCATCCTATAGTTTACTTGACGCGAGCAAGGCAACCGCAAGCTGGCCTGCCCAAGGCCACGCACCACTGCCCCGCCCCGGCCCACTCCTGTCCGGCCGGGGCTCTTTTATTGCGCGGTCCGGGGAAGGTCACCGCATAGCATACGCGTTCGGCGCGGGACGGCAATCCAAAAGCTGCGGCGAGCCCGGCGGCGCCGAGGGTTACGCGAAACCCGATGGGTCGCGCGGCGTTTCAGATAGGAAGGCGGCGACGGAGCCATATGCCCGGCATGCGAATCATCGGCGGCGAGTTGAAGGGGCGAAACCTGCTCCCTCCGCCCGGACGCAGCGAGACGCGTCCGATCACCGGCAGCGTCAAGAAGTCGCTGTTCGGCATGCTCGAGCCGATGCTCGCCGGAGCGGCCGTGCTGGACCTGTACTGCGGCGCCGGGACGCTCGGGCTCGAGGCGATCTCCCGCGGGGCGGCGTGGTGCCTGTTCGCCGAGCGCGACCGGCGCGTGATCGAGCGCCTCGAGCGGAACATCCGCGACGTCGGCGTCGCCGACCGGTGCGAGGTCCGGCGCGGCGACGTGACGAAGCGCCTTGCCGGATGGCTTGCGGAGCTGGACAGGGCGGTCGACGTGGCGTTTGTCGATCCGCCGTACGCTCACGTTCGCCGGTGGTCGTGGCCGGACGCGCGCGATAGGATATTCGCGCCGATCGCCGGGCGGCTGAGCGAGCGGGGCGTCGTGGTCCTTCGCTACGACGAGAGCGCCTGTCCGCCCGAGCAGCTCGGCGGGCTGGAGGTCGTCCGGACCCGCAGCTACGGAGACATGCGCCTGGCGCTGCTCGCGCGGGCGACGACGTGACGAGCCGACCACGGACGAGCGATGGGCAAAGCCAAGACCTACGAATACTTCCAGCCGGAACGGCTGGCCAAGCTCGAGAACCTCAGTCTGCTGGCCCGCCAGGCGGTCGAGGGGTTCATCACCGGGCTGCACAAGAGCCCGCACAAGGGCTTCTCGGTCGAGTTCGCCGAGCACCGCGAGTACACCCCCGGCGACGACACCCGCCACCTCGACTGGGTCGCCTACGGGCGGACCGACCGCTACTACATCAAGCAGTACGAGCAGGAGACGAATCTCCGCGCGTACATCCTCTTCGACGTCAGCGGGTCGATGGCCTACCGCTACGACGGCGAGGCGACCAAGTTCGTCTACGGCGCGTTCCTGACCGCCTGCCTGAGCTACCTGATGACCCGTCAGCAGGACGCCGTCGGCGTGATCGCCTTCGACAGCGACGTGCGGTTCCACATTCCGCCAGCCAGCACGCCGGCCCATCTCGACCGCGTGTTCCGCCACCTCGAGGATCTCACGCCCGGCAGGGACACGGAGATCGCCCAGAACTTCCACACGCTCGCCGACACGATCGCCAAGCGCGGGCTGGTGGTGGTGATCTCCGACCTGTACGACGACCCGGCCGAGGTGATGAAGGCGCTGTCGCACTTCTCGTTCAAGCGCCACCAGATCATCGTCTTCCACCTGATGGACCCCGCCGAGCTGGACTTCCCGTTCAAGAAGATCCACTCCTTCGTGGACATGGAGACCGGCGACAAGCTCCAGGTCGATCCCAGGGCGGTCCGCGAGGCCTACCAGAGCGAGATCAACGCGTTCGTCGAGAACTACCGCAAGGAGTGTTCCGACCGGAACATCGAGTACGTGCTCGTACCGACCAACACGCCGTATGACATGATGCTCCTGAACTACCTCGCACGGCGAAAGGCGGTGACGCGATGACGTTCGTCACCCCGCTGCTCCTGCTCGGCCTGGCCGCCGCCGCGATTCCCTTCGTCCTCCACCTGCTCTCCTCGGTCCGCGCGCAGGAGGTCTACTTCCCGACGCTGCGGTTCCTGCGCAGCAGCATGGAGAAGACGGCCCGGCGCCGGCGCATCCAGCACTGGCTGCTCCTGCTGCTGCGCGCGGCGCTGCTGGCGCTGCTGGCGCTGGCGGTGGCCGAGCCGGTCTCCCGGGCGGCCGGGAGCTGGCTCGGCGGACGCGAGCACGCCGCCGTCGTGGTCCTCGACAACAGCTACTCAATGGCGGCTCGCGGCGAGCTCACCACGCGGTTCGACAAGGCGAAGGCCGAGGCGTCCGCCCTGCTCAGCGGCAACCAGGCGCCGACCCTCGGCGGGCTGCTGACGACCGACGCGTCGTTCGCCTCGCAGGAGCTGACCGGACGGCTGGACCCGCTGCGTGAAGGCCTGGCGAACGCGTCGATCGCGATGGACCGGGCGCCGCTGGCGACCCGCGTCGCCGAGGCCGTCGAGCTGCTCGATGCCAGCTCCATCCCCCAGAAGTCGGTCTACCTGTTCACCGACCTGCAACGAATCAGCGCCGAGGAGATGTACGACGTCCGCGAGCTGACCGAGCAGGAGGACGTGCACCTGCTGATCGTAGACTCGGCCGGCGAGGGCGTCGACAACGTCGGCATCGCCGAGCTGGAGGTCGGCGGGCTGCGGGTGGTCGACCAGGCGCTGGAGATCACCGCCACGCTGGTCAACAGCTCATCGAGCGATCGGAAGGTCGAGGTCGGGCTGCGGATCAACGGCACGGAAGTGGGCCACCGTCGGCAGAAGTCCCTCCAGGCCGTCGGGTCGGAGGGATCGAGCGGGACGGTGCGGTTCTACCACCGCTTCGCGAAGCCCGGCGAGGTGGTCGGCGAGGTGTTCATCGCGGACAGCGACGACCTGGCGCTGGACAACACGCGTCGCTTTGCGCTCGACATCAGCGGGAAGGTTCAGACACTGATCGTCCGCGGGCCGGCGAAAGCGGGCGAGCCGATGGGACTCGACCCGGCGATGATGCTCCGCCTGGCGCTGGACCCCTTCGAGGGGTCGGACCAGCCGTGGTCGATCGAGCCGCGAACGGTCGAAAGCGGGCAACTGGGCGAGAGCGACCTGGCCGGCGCCGACGCGGCGTTCTTCTGCGAGGCGCCGCAGTTCAGCGAAGCGCAGGCCGCCGCGATCGGGCGGTTCGTCGCCGGCGGCGGCACGGCCGTGTTCTTTCTCGGGCCGGACGTCCGGATCGACAATTACAACGAGCGGTTCGTCCAGCAGCTCTCCGCCGAGGGGGGACTCCTGCCGGGCCGGCTCGAGCCGGCCGTCGGCGAGGTCGGCCCGACGGCGGAGGCAACGCCCGTCGACTGGGTGGACACGTCGCATCCGTACCTCTCCGAGCTGTTCGAGGACTTCGCCGACTACCTTGCGGTGCTGGTGCAGCGCTACCATCCGCTGTCGCCGTCCGTGCGCCCGGGGCGGACGCTGATGCGTCTGCGCAACGGCGATCCCCTGATGGTCGTCAAGCGGTTCGGGCAGGGGCGCTCGATCCTGTTCACGACGACCGCCTCCCCCCGTTGGTCCAATCTCCCGCTGACCGGACTGTTCCTTCCCGTTGCGGCGCGGATCAGCCTGCTCGCCCCGCAGCGGCTCGGGCGCGACGAGACCTACCTCGCCGGCGCCCAGGCGCCCATCACGCCCCGCCCCGGCCCGGACGCGGCCGACGACGAACTGACAGTCCACGTGACGCTGCCCGGCGGCGACGGAGAGATCGGCGAGACGGTCTCCCTTCAGGCGAAGCGCACGTCGGAGGGTTACGTCGCGACCTTCACCGACACCGACACGCCGGGCGTGTACCGCTGGCGCCTCGCCGACGCCGAGCCGGATCAGGCCGGCGCGGGCGGTCAGTTCGTGGTCAACCCGCACGGCGGGGAGTGCCGCCTGGCGTCGATCCCGCGGGACACCTTCGTCCAGGCGATGCGCAACCAGGGCTTCGGGCGGGTCTACGCCGCGGCCGACCTG
>CAZADC010000151.1:0-1952 GCA_964483755.1 uncultured Planctomycetaceae bacterium
GGGGGGGAGCTGGCCGACGCGCAGGTGACCGTCGACACGGCCGTCTGCGACGACTGCCTCCGCGAGATGCGCGACCCGGACGACCGGCGCTTCCGCTACCCGCTGATCAACTGCACCAACTGCGGACCGCGCTACAGCATCGTCCGCTCGATCCCGTACGACCGCCCGAACACGACGATGTCGGCGTTCGAGATGTGCCCGGCCTGTGCGGCCGAGTATGGCGACCCCGCCAGCCGGCGGTTCCACGCCCAGCCGATCGCCTGCCCCGTCTGCGGCCCGAGCGTCTGGCTGGCGGATACGCAGGGACGGCGGACCGACTGCGACGACCCGATCGCCGCCGGGGCCGGGCTCATCGCCGACGGGAAGATCGTCGCGATCAAGGGGCTCGGCGGGTTCCACCTCGCCTGCCTCGCTGACGACGAGCACGCCGTCCGCCGCCTGCGCCGCCACAAGGCCCGCGACGCCAAGCCGTTCGCCCTGATGGCGCCGGACATGGCGTTTCTGCGGCGTCTGTGTGTGGTCAACTCCGCGGCCGAACGACTGTTGACGGGTCCGATCCGCCCGATCGTCCTGCTGGCTCGCCGTGCGGACGCGCCCGTCGCGGAGGACGTCGCCCGCGGGCTGGACACGCTGGGCGTCATGCTGCCCTACACGCCGCTGCACCATCTGCTGTTCGACGACCCCCGCCTTGCCGGCCGATCGCTCGTGATGACCTCCGGCAACCGCTCCGACGAGCCGCTGGTGAAGGACAACGACGCGGCCGTCGCGCACCTCGGGCGCATCGCCGACGCGCTGCTGCTGCACGACCGCCCGATCGAGCGTCGCGTGGACGACAGCGTCGTACAGGTCGCCGCGGACGGGCGGACGACGCTGCTGCGGCGGGCGCGCGGATATGCCCCCGAGTGCGTCAAGCTGGAGCTGCCGCGCGGGCCCGCGGTGCTCGCCGTCGGCGGGGAGCTGAAAGGCGCCGTCTGCCTCTGCCGCGACGGCCGGGCCGTGCTGGGCGAGCACCTCGGCGACCTGACCGAGGCACGTACGTACCGCCACTTCATCGACACGATCAACCACCTCGAGACGCTCTTCGAGGTCTCGCCCGACGTCATCGCCGCCGACCTGCACCCGGAGTATCTCTCCGCGCAGTACGCCGTGAAGCGCTCGGCCGGCAGGTTGGCCGACCGACCGGCGGCGGAACTGGTCCGCGTACAGCATCATCACGCCCACGTCGCCGCGTGCCTCGCCGAGCACGGGCGGACGAGCCCGGCGATCGGGCTGGCGTGTGACGGGACCGGCTACGGCGACGACGGCGCGGTGTGGGGCTGCGAGGTGTTGAGCTTCGACCTGCACGACTACGAGCGGATCGGTTCGCTTCGCTACACGGCGCTGCCGGGCGGGGACCTGGCAGCCGTGGAAACCTGGCGACCTGCGCTCGCGGCGCTGCGGGACGCGATGGGAGACGCAGGGCTCGACGCGGCGCGGCGAATCTTCGGCGAAGCGGTGCCGGCCGGGACGCTCGACGCGACGTGGCGGATGCTGGAATCGAGCGTGAACTGCCCGCCGGCGAGCTCGCTGGGGCGCTGGTTCGACGCGGCCGCGGCGCTGGCGGGCGTCGCCCTCCGCAACGACTGCGAAGGCCAGGCGCCCATGCTCCTCGAGGCCCGACAGACGCCGGGCGTGACGGATGTCTATCCGTTCGATGTCCGGACGGCGGCCGGCGCCATGGGCGCATGCAGGGCAGATCGCTCAGGGAATCCGGCCGGGTTGGAGCATGCTTCCCAAGGGAAGCATGGCACCGAGGATGGTAGGGCGCATGGGTTGGCCATGCACCGGGAGTCCGGGCGCATGGGTCGTAAGGCGTCCGAGTGCGCCGGGGATGAAGCCGGGTTGGAACATGCTTCCCAAGGGAAGCATGGCACCAAGGGGAAGCATGGCGCCAGGGGGAAGCATGGCGCCAG
>CAZADC010000151.1:2052-8174 GCA_964483755.1 uncultured Planctomycetaceae bacterium
AAGGGAAGCATGGCACCAAGGGGAAGCATGGCGCCAGGGGGAAGCATGGCGCCAGGGGGAAGCATGGCGCCGAAGGGAAGCAGGGCGCCGAGGATGGTAGGGTGCATGGCTTGGCCATGCACCACGAATCCGGGCGTAGGTGTGGCGATGCGTCCGAGTGCGCCGGGGATGAAGCCGGCTTGGAACATGCTTCCCAAGGGAAGCATGGCGCCAGGGGGGAGCATGGCGCCGAGGATGGACGCGATGCGGACGGGCCGTGGCGGATCGACCTGCGCCCGATGGTGCGGGGGATCGTCGCGGACGTGGACGCCGGCGTCGATGCAGGGACCGTCGCCGCGAAGTTCCACAACACGGTGACGGCCTTCCTGCTGGACGCCTGCCGCCGCGCCCGCGAGCAGACGGGGCTGGAGACGGTCGCGATCTCCGGCGGATGCTTCGCCAACCGTACCGTTACCGGCACGCTGATCGCCGCACTTGGCGAGGACGGCTTCGAGGTGCTCACCCACCGCGTCGCGCCCTGCAACGACGGATGCATCGCCCTCGGCCAGGCCGCCGTCGCGGCGGCGAAAGCGGGGGGTTCCGCGGGCAAGGCCGACAGCGATTCGTCCGCGTTGCCTCCTACGTCCGCTCCGCCGTCAGCCATTGATCGTCCGCGGCCGTGAAGGTGACGGGGTGGTGGGGGACGCGGGCGACGTCGAAGCGGTCGGTGAGCTCGCCGAGCCCGATCTCGCGGGGTTCGTCGATCTGTCCGGACCACCACGCCAGCAGCCCGAGCACGCGGTGCGGCGGGACGCCCAGCTCGCGGTAGTGACTCAGGCGGGTGTCGCCGTGTCGCTTGGCGAGGCGTCGGCCGTCCTCGCCGATCACCAGCGGCAGGTGCCAGTACTCCGGCTCGGGGGTGAGCTTCAGCAGGCGGCGGAGGTGAATCTGCCGGGCGGCCGACTCCAGCAGGTCGTCGGCGCGGACGACCGCGTCGACCCCGGCGGCCGCGTCATCGACCACCACGGCGAGCTGGTAGGCCGTCAGCCCGTTGGCACGAACCACGACGAAGTCGCCGCAGGTTTTCGACAGGTCGAACGACTGCGGTCCGGCGAAGCGGTCGTCGAAGGTGACCGGCTCGTCGTCGACCATCACGCGCCACGCGGCGGGGCGGTCGGCGTCGCGTTCGGCGTCGGCGGGCGAGGCGTGCAGCCCGCGGCAGGCGCCGGGGTAGGCCGTCGCGCCGTCGTCGAGGTGGGGGGCGGAGGCGGCCTGTTCGATGTCCGTCCGGCTGCACGTGCAGGGGAAGACCACGCCCAGCTTGCGGAGGCGGCGGAAGGCGTCGCGGTAGGCGTCGGTCCGGCGGGACTGGTGGACGACCGGCCCGTCCCAGTCCAGTCCGAGCCACCTCAGGTCGCGGATGCCCTCCTCGACGGCGGCGGGCTTGACGCGCGGCCCGTCCAGGTCCTCCATCCGCATGACGATCCGCCATCCGCGCGACCGCGCGAGCAGGTAGTTCAGCACGAACGTGCGGGCGTTGCCGAGGTGCAGGGCGCCCGTCGGCGAGGGCGCCAGGCGCGTTGTGCGGCTGTCGTTCATGGTCGGCCAGATGACGGATCGGTCCGGCCGTGCGCCGTAAGGGTCGTCCGAGGCGACGCCGAGCCCGGGCCGCGCCGCCCATGGGCCGGCGGCGCGACGGGAACGCATTCCGCCTCGCCGCCGTGCACGGTCGATTCTCGGTCGTCAGAGCAGCTTGCGCGCCTCGGCGAGCTGGACGAGGTGCTGCTGCTCCTCGCGCGCCAGCTCCTGAACGATCGCCCGGTCCATTTCGGGAACCAGCCCGCGCATCTCGTTCATCAGGATCAGCGTGTCGCGCTCGAAGCGGCTGGCGAGGTCGACGGCCTGGGCGTCGCTGGAGCACTGTTCGGCCTTGGCGACGGCGGCGTCCTCGTCGGGGAAGGCCCGCTCGTCGGTCAACGTCCGGAGGTATTCCATGTACTCGCCGGGGTACTCCTCCTGCGAGGTGCGGACGCCGCCGAGCTCCTCGAGCATCTTCTCGAACCGCTCCTGGTGGTGCTTCTCCTGGTCGGCGAGGTCGGCGAACAGCGCCTTGAGCTTGTCGCTCTGCACCTTCTCGGCCACGGCGGTGTAGAACGCGACGCCGGTCTTCTCATCCTCGACGCCGATCTTGACCAGCTCGGCCACGTTGAACCATTCAGGCATCGATGCTTCCTTTCGTTGGCTGTGTGTGCTGAAGTCGTTCTTCGGTGAAGTATAGCGGGGATCAGTCGGATTTCTCGAACCAGCCCATCGGCTTGTTGGGGCAGGCGAAGCTCATCGTCCCGCGCGGGGCGAGGAACCGCACCGCGTTCGAGATCACCTGCAGCACTTCCTTCTGGTAGAAGATGGGGAACGTCTCGTGTCCGGGGCGGAAGTAGAATACCTGCCCGGCCCCGCGGCGCCACGTGCACCCGCTGCGGAACACCTCGCCGCCCTCGAAGCCGGAGATCAGGATCGTCGAGTCCGGCTCGGGGATGTCGAAGTGCTCGCCGTACATCTCGACGTGCGGGATGATGAAGTGGTCCTCGAGCCCCTCGATGATCGGGTGCCCGGGGCGCGTGATCCACAGCACCTCCCGCTCGCCCGCCTCGCGCCACTTGAGCTGGCAGGTCGTGCCCATCAGGCGCCGGAAGGGCTTGCAGAAGTGCCCGCTGTGCAGGACGATCAGCCCCATGCCTTGCAGGACGCGGTTCTGGACCTTCTCGGCGATCTCGTCAGACACTTCCCCGTGGGCGATGTGCCCCCACCAGAGCATGACGTCGGTGCCGGCGAGCACCTCGTCGGTCAGCCCGTGCTCGGGCTCGTCCAGTGTGGCCGTGCGGGCCTCGACGCCGTCCAGCGAGCCGATGTGATCGGCCAGGGCGCCGTGGATGCCGTTCGGGTAGATCTTCGCGACGGTCTCGTTGCTCTTCTCGTGGCGGAACTCGTTCCAGACGGTAACTCGAATCGTGTCGCTCATCGGCTTCTCCGGGGCAGGTTGGCGTGTTCGGGAGGGGGCATCATACGTTCTGTGCGAGCGGAGGCAAGGGGTACCGCTGCGTCCCGATCGACTCAGGGCTTCAACCTCCGCCCGTCATCGCGTCGTACTTCACGTCCCCGCCGACGATCGTCGCGACCGGCCGCCCTCGCAGCGTCCACCCGTGATAGGGGCAGTTGCGGCTGCGCGAGGCGAAGGCGTTGACGTCGACGGTCCATTCGACGTCGGGGTCGATGATCGTCACGTCGGCCGGGGCGTCCTCCTCGATACGCCCCGGTCCCCGCTCCAGCATGCCCAGCACGCGCGCCGGGCCGACGGTCAGCCGTTCGATCATCGCCGGCCAGTCCATCTTCCCGTTGTCGATCAGCGCCCTGGCGAACAGGGCGAGGGCGACGTCCAGCGAGATGACGCCAAACGGCGCGAGCCCGAACTCCAGCTCCTTCTCCTCGGCCGAGTGGGGGGCGTGGTCGGTCGCGAGGCAGTCGACCGTCCCGTCGGCGACGGCGTCCTGCAGCGCCTCGACGTCCCCGGCCGAGCGGAGCGGGGGGTTCATCTTGTAGTTCGGGTCGTACGTCATGCAGGCGGCGTCGGTCAGCAGGAGGTGGTGGGGGGTCGCCTCGGCCGTGACCGGCAGCCCGGCGGCCTTCGCCTGACGCACCAGCCGAACGCTGCCCGCGCTGGAGACGTGCAGGACGTGGTACCGCGCCCGGGTGTGCTCGACGAGCTCGAGGTCGCGACGGAGCATGATCTGCTCGCCGGAGGCGGCGATCCCGCCGAGCCCCAGGCGGACCGCCACCGCGCCCGAGTTCATCACCCCGGTCATCAGGTCCGGGTCCTGGCAGTGCTGGGCGATGCACACGTCCAGCATGCGGGCGTACTGCATGGCGCGCTGCATGACCGAGGTGGAGGCCACCCCGTCCCCGTCGTCGGTGAAGCCGACCGCCCCCGCCTCCCGCATCAGGCCCATCTCGGCGAGCTCGGCGCCCTCGCGCCCCTTCGTCACGCATCCGAAGGGCAGCACCCGGGCGAGATCCGCCTCGCCGGCACGCTGCAGGACGTAGTTGACGGCCGTCTCGTCGTCCGTCGGCGGGTGCGTGTTCGGCATGGCGCAGATCGTCGTGAACCCGCCCGCCACGGCGGCCGCGGCGCAGGAGGCGATCGTCTCCTCCTCCTCGTGGCCGGGCTCGCGGCAGTGGGTGTGCAGGTCGATCAGGCCGGGACACACGAGCTTGCCGGCCGCGTCGAGGGTCCGCTTCGCTTCACCGCCGTCGCCCCCGATCCGCACGACCCGTCCGTCGGCGATGGCGACGTCGGCGACCTCGTCGCGCCCGCTCGCCGGGTCGATCACGCGTCCGTTCACGATGAGGATATCGTCCATGGCTGGCATGTCTCCGTCGATCCTCCCCGGTTTCGGCCGGGAGTGGCGGACGGGCTCGCCCGTCTTCGAACCGATCCGCCGGAAGTCTAGCCGATTCCGGCCGGAATGTCATCCCGCCGCGATGTTCGTGTGCGACATGATTTCGTGGCACGAAATCATGTCGCACACAGAGCGGGAGAGAGTAGAGAGTAGAAAGGAATGGGACGCCCGAATAACGCAAGCCCCGGCAGGGGCGGTCGTACGAATCAGTCAAACACGAATTCCGGGTCGTATGCGACGCCCGATGGCGGATGGCGGCGCAGAAGCCCCGCAGGGGCGATCGCCCCTGCCGGGGCTCGTGCGCCGGGTGTTACGAGTCGTCAGACCCGTGCCAGGCTCCCTTGAAACCCGAGCCCGTCACGAACGCCCCGGTCACCAGCAATGCGGTACCGGCAAGTTGCAGGAGGCCGTACCGGGCGACAAGGTAATGGACGCCCCGAGGGATGTTGCTCTGTGCGAGCAGGGCGATCATGCCGGCAGCGCATTCGATGACGATTGCCATGAGCGGCCAGACCCCGACGGCGATCATCAGCCAGATGAATCCCCGGTTCCCCGTCCGTCGGTGGCACCACCGGAAGCCCAGGATGGCGGCCACGGACGCGAGAAGCGTGAGCAGGACACCGCCTCCGTTCGGAATGACGACAATGGTAATGTAGTCCATCGTTCTGCCCCTTCGTTGCCCTGAGCTCTGCGGACCGGCCGGGCTAGCGGGCCCGCCGCTGGACGGGAGGTCGGCCGTCGGGATCGGGCGGCGCATCTCCGGCAGGGCGCTCTCGGGGGCTCCACGAGTCGTCAGACTCGTGCCGGGCGGACCTGAATCCCGCGAGCGTGACGAACACCCCGATGACCAGCAGGACGGCGCCGGCCAGGTTCAGCACGCCGTTCGAGAGCGCGACAAGCGACATCAGACGACCCGGGCCGCCCTTGGTGAACCGCATGGCGAAGGCAACGCCCAACTGGACGCCTGCGCGGAGCAGCGGCCAGGCGCCGACGGCGATCATCAGCCAGATGAACCCCCGGTTCCCCGTCCGCCGGTAGCACAGGAGCAGCCCGACGATCGCGGCCACGGCGGCCGTGAGCCCGATGACCATCCCGCCGATACCGATCATCCCGTAGACGTTGATGCTGAAGGACTGCATTGCGTTCCCTCCCTATCGGCCCCCGCGGCTGACGAGGTACAGCACGGCCATGCGGATCGCCAGGCCGTTGGTCACCTGTTGGAGGATGCAGCTGTTCGGTCCGTCGGCGACCTCGCTGGTCAGCTCGACCCCGCGGTTGATCGGTCCCGGGTGCATCACGAGCACGTCGTCGCGGCAGCGGCGGAGGCGCTCGCCGGTCAGCCCGTAGAGCCTGTGGTACTCCCGCACGCTGGGAAACAGCGGGCTCGAGAACCGCTCGAACTGGATGCGCAGCATGTTGATCACGTCCACCTCGCCGAGGATGTCGTCCAGCGAGTGGCTGATGTGGCAGCCCATCGCCTCGGCCGCCGAGGGCACCAGCGTCGGCGGGCCGACGACGATCACCTCCGCGCCGAGCTTGCGAAGCCCCAGAATGTTGCTGCGGGCGACGCGGGAGTGGGCGATGTCGCCGACGATGGCGACCTTCACCCCGTCGAGGCGCCCCAGCCGCTGACGGATCGTGAAGATGTCCAGCAGCGCCTGGGTGGGGTGCTCGTGCTGCCCGTCGCCG
>CAZADC010000152.1:0-8145 GCA_964483755.1 uncultured Planctomycetaceae bacterium
GCAACGATGCGGGGGACGCCCGGCGCGAGTTCCGCGCCCTCGCCCATGTTCGGCCTGGCGATCCTGGCCGACCGGAATCCGGGCGGGTCCGTCACGTCGAGCCGTTCGCCCGCCAATCATTCCAGGCACGGCTGTGCGGTGCTTTACCTCGATTACTCGGTGCAGTTCTACAAGAGCACGTCGGACTCGACCGCCGGCGCGAACGGCGACGACATCTACGTGAACGACGCCGGCGCCCCCGGCGGCCTGCCGCAAAGCGACACCGACACCAGCATCACCCCCGCCGGACCGTAGGGCAGGCAGCGGACGAACCCACAGGCCCGTACGACCGGATGAAGGACACATGATGACGGACATCCCGCCCGTTCGACCGCCGGAGACGAACGACAGTCAACACTGCGGAAGTCACGGCCTGGCCGTGGCCTCGCTGGTTCTGGGAATCTGCGCGTTCGTCCTGCTCATTGCAGCGTTCTGCGTGGCCGCCGTCGCTTCGCCGGCGCTGTGGGTCTGTGCATCCGTCGGTCTGCTGGCGGCTCTCTGCGGGCTGGCCGCAGTCATCCTGGGCGTCGTGTCGCTGACGAGCAGACGGGAAGGCATGAAGCACGCCATCACGGGCATCGCCCTCGGCGTCGTCGGGCCGGTGGCGTCGGGAATCTTGGGCATGGGGTTCCTGTGGCTTCGTGCGCCGCGTGTGCAGGTTGCACAGACGGCGCAACTCCAGCAGCGTCAGGCCAACCTGAATGCTATCGGCCAGGCCGTGGCGGTCTATGCGTCTTCGGACAGTCCGGAATTGCCCACGTGGGGTCCGGGCGTCGGCATGGAATCGCCCTTCACGGCGCCGGCGACACAGTCGGCCGGTGCGACCAAGCCAACGGCCCGCTCCACGCGCCGCCCGGGCACCCGGCCGACCACCCGGCCGGACTCAGCACCCGCATCGCACCCCGCGACGAGGCCCGCCCCGCGGAGCACGGACGGAAGGCTCCACTTCCATTGCACGGCCTGCGGGAAGCAGTTCAGCTACGGGCCCGAGGATATGCCCATGCCGGATACGCCGGAAGAGGCCGCGAAGATGTTCGGCCCGTTCGGGTTCAGGCTCGACTGTCCGCGGTACGAGTGCAACGGTCCGGCCGTGCAGATGCAGCGATGCCTCAAGTGCGGCGAATTGTTCGTTTCGGAGCCGGCTCTCCACCCTGAGAGATGGATGAACTCGCCCGAGCCGCCGCGGTTCGTCTGCCCCCACTGCGGCACGGATCAGATGCGCTACCAGGAGAAGCTGCTCGAAGAACAGGCCCGGGCGCGCACGCAACCCGCCGCGCACCGGTGAGCGGATGCGATGGCCGAATGGGCGGCTACTCCTTGATGATGTAGTGGCCGGAGCAGCGCGACTTCACGGGCAGGCGGAACAGGTTGTCGCCCGTCTGGCCGCCGCCGGCGAAGCCGAAGATGCCGCGTCCGTCGCCGTTGTAGCGCTGGTTCGACTTCTCCGCGTCGCTCAGCCCGCCGTGCGTGTCGCCGAGGACCGGGTGACGGTTGCGGACGGCGATCTGCGTCGGCGGCGTCAGGTTGCCGTCGGAGGTCTCTCCGGACCGCACCGCGAGCGGCCCGCTGCCGTGCAGGCTCCACGTGCCCTCGGTTCCGGTGAGCGCCATGCCGAGGTCGGCGGTGTAGACGATGCCGCCTTCGGTTCCCCGCACGGCCGCCAGGGCGACGGGCGTGGCGACCTCGAATTGGTTCTCGCCTTTCGTGCGGTCGACGTCGGCGTAGAGGCTGCCGTACTTCAGGCCGACGCGCCCCTCGACCCGCTCGCCTTTGCGGCGGAATGAGCTGACGCCCACCTTCGTCGCGCCGCGGATGGTCAGCACCGCGCGGTCCGCGAACGCCAGGACGACCTTCGCGCCCAGCCCGGTGCGGACGACGTCCGTCTCGTGGAGTTCGTCATCCTTCTCCAGCTTGGAGGACTGATACTCCTCGGCGCCGTCGGGGCGCGTGAGCTTCTGGGCGGGTCCCTCGACGGATACGACCTTCGCCGCCATCGCCTCGCCGCCGGCGTTCTCGGCCTCGGCGTCTTGGGCGGTCGCGGCCGTCGTCAGCGCGAGAGCGGCAATCAGCGCGATGGGCAGAGTCGTTCGCATGGCAATGCTCCCTCCCCGGCTCGCGGCCGGGTTTCGTGTACGTGTTCCATAGAATTGTAGGATGCTCCGCGGGCCGGCGGCGACGCATCCGTCGGCGGATGTTGCGAAGGCGGACGGCGCGTCAGCGAAGGATTCGTCAACGCCCCGTCGTCTTCGAGATCGCCGTCGGAAGCTCGCCGGTCCGCCGGTAGCTGTCGGCGCGGGTCAGCACGGCCACGTACTCCATGCCCGTCACCTTGCTGGTGACGAACCCGTCGGACATGAACCCGCGGTACTGCAGCTCGCGGAGGCAGTATCGCTGCGACGGCCCGCAGACCGTAAGGATCACCCCGCCGGGCACGTCGGCGGCCTGGTAGACCATGTAGGCGAGGCGTCCCTTGCGGATCGGCCGATCGGCGACAAAGTCCCAGTCCTCACCGACCACGCCGCGCTGCTTGAGCGCGTCGACGCGCTCGGCGAAGGTCGCCGCCTCGTCGTCGCCGTCGAGGAGCATCAGCATGCCGCGCATGGCGTCGTTCTCGGTGACCGCCGCCTGCGAGGACATCCGGTCGAGAAAGCCGGGCGAGCCCTCGTCGGCGGGGAGTTTCGCCTCGGGCGACTGCACGCCCGGCGTCGAGCACCCGGCCGCCAGCGCTGCCGTCAGAATCGCCGCTGCGATGATCTTCATTTGCTGTTCTCCGTTCGTCGCGGTCCGGTAGGAACGCGTCAGAAGCTGAACGTCAGGCCGGTGTAGAGGAAGTCACGGCAGTTGTTGCTGTCGTAGGCCGAGCCGGGCTGAAAGGCGCCGTAGCGGATCGTCCAGGTCAGGTCGCTCGTGACGCGCCAGTTGCAGTAGATGTCCCACTCCCAGCCCAGCCAGCGGGACTCCTGCCCCGCCGACGGCTCGCTGATCGGCGCGTCGCCCTGCGCCCGGTGGTAGAAAAACACCTTCGAGCCGACTTCCATCTTGCGGAACAGCTCATGCTTCTCCAGCGGGAAGAAGCTCCCGCCGATCATGTACATGCACAGGTTGCTGACGCGCGGCGCGAAGGCGATGCCCGTGTCCCGGAAGCCGAAGGCGTTGAACGCATGGTCCCGCGTACCGGGGCGGTTGCCGCCCACCGTCGACGTCGAGCTCAGCCGCCGGTCGCTGTCGCCGGAAGCGTAGATGAACTCGGTCATCACCTTCGGGTTCATGTCGGTCTTGAAGTGGTACTCGAGCAGGATGTCGAACGCCTGCGCCCGGACGTCGTCGCGCCCGGCCGTCACGCCGTCGGAGTAGGTCTCGCCCCACTCGTTGACCCACTCGACCTGGTACCGCAGGTTCGGCACGATCATCGTGCCCTCGCTGCCGATGCCGAGATAGCGCGAGTCATAGGCGTAGGACTGGAACGGGTCGGTCGGCGTCGGGTCGGAGTTGTCGGTCTGCCCCAGCCAGTAGACGAACGGCTGGTGATGACCGAGCACGTCGATGCTGGAGTACTGCAGCTCGAAGCCGTAGAAGCACCGTTCCTGGTGCGTGGCGATGAAAGGAGAATCATCGATGTTCCGCGAGTCGCGGATGGTCTTGCCCAGCAGGGACATGAACTTCCAGTTGCCGGCGTCGACGTCGAACTGGATCATGTCCAGCGGCATGGACAGCGCCAGCGCCGTGCCGATCGTGGCGTACTCGCGCCCGACCTTCATCTTCACGCCGACGGGAGGCTTCTCGCCCGTCTGGTTGCGGATCATCTGCCCGAGATCGAGCTGGTACCACGCACGCTCGATCGACTCCTGGAAGTCGTCGCCTTCCCACGTCTTCGGGTTGTCGCCGCTGTTCCAGTCGTCGTAGGACAGCAGCCCGCGGACGTAGAAGCGGTGCACGCCCTTGATGCTGAGCGACGCCCAGCCGCGAAGCTCGTACTGGCGGAGCGTCCGCTCGGCCCGGCCGGACGGATCGTCAAACGTGAACAGGGCGGTGTTGAACCACCCGCCCGCGTCGAAGCCGAGCTCCTGTGCGCCGGGCTCCTGGCGATCCAATTGGACGCGGAGCTGCTCGTCGTAGATGCGGACCCCGGTTTCCTGCGCCCCGGCCGTCGCGGCGGCGAAGCATACTGCCGCGAGGAATACCGGAAGCGCCCGGGCGGGATGGGCGAATCGCGCCTCGTCTCTGGTCATCGTTGTCCACCTTCATTGGGGGCGTTGAACGGCCGCTCAGTGTGCCAGCGGAGGTCCGGTTTGGCAACCGTGAATCGCAGTTGTTTCTTTCGGCACGTCAAGGCGGATCGCTCCAGCCTTTGACGGCGCCGGTCAGAGCAGGTCGAGCAGCTCTCGCGGACGATCAATCAGCGCCGCGGCCCCGTGCTCCCGCAGCTCCTCGGGCGTGCGGAATCCCCAGGTCACGCCGACGGGATGCATCCCGGCCGCAACGGCGGTGCGCATGTCGGTGTTGGTGTCGCCCACATAGCAGAACGACTCGGGGGCGACGGACAGCTCCCGGGCGATCTCCAGCGCGGCGGTGGGGTCGGGCTTGCGCGGCACCCCGTCGCGCGAGCCCCGGACGATGGCAAACTCCCACTCGCCCAACAGCCGGCCGACGGTCAGGCGGGTGAACTCCTCGGGCTTGTTGGACAGCACGGCCACGGGGAGTCCGCGCTCGTTCAAGGCGGTCAGCAGCTCGGCAACCCCGGAATAGGGCCGGGTGCGGCGATCCCAGCGTTCGGCGTACTCCGCCTGCATGGCGGCGACGACGGCCTCGACCGTCGCCGCGTCCCGCCGGTCCTCCGGCAGCGACCGCCGGGCGAAGGCGTGCGTCCCGTCGCCGACGAACAGCTTGCACTCCTCGACCGTCCGCGGGGGGAAGCCGAGCTCGGCCAGACCGACGTTCATCGACTCGGTCAGGTCCTCGATCGTGTCCAGCAGCGTTCCGTCCAGATCGAACATCACGGCCCGGAAGCCCAATGTGCTTCTCCTGTCCTGTGGTTACGGGCAATCTCGCGAGGCGACATGATACACGCTTCGCCCGCCTCGCGCCGCAATCCTTTTCTCTCCCCCTCCCCGGCGCGCCAAACCTCTCCGAAAGTCATTGACTTTCGAGGAGCAGGATCCGATACTATGTACAGAACGTACTTTCAGTACATTATGTGCATTGCGTACGCAAACCCGGAGCGAACCATGACCATACTCACAGTCACAAGCGCGAGGCAGCACTGGTCCGAGCTGGTGGACAGTGTGGCGTTCAAGGGGCAGCGGGTCCGATTGCAGCGGAACGGCCGCGATGTGGCCGCCGTGGTCTCTGCCGAAGACGCGGATCTGCTGGAGTTGATTGAGGACAAGACGGACCTTGACGAGGTCAAGAGGCGCCTGTCGGACGGCAAGGAGCCGCTGGCCTATGAGGACATCCGCGCGCAGCTCGGGCTAGCGTAGCAGGCGCTTCAGCTTGTCGTAGGCGTCCTTACGATCGCCGACCAGGATGACGAGGACGACCAGAATCTCGTCCTGAATCCTGTACAGGATGCGGTAGTCTCCGCTCCTGAGCTTCCATATCCCCTTGTATTCGCTACCTTTCAAGGGCCTTGCGTTGCCGGGACGGGGGTTGCCGGCCAGGCTATTTATCCTCCTGTCAACCTGTCTCCGACGCCCGACGGGCAGGCGTGCGAGATCGTCGATCGCGTCCGGGTGAATGCGAACCTTGTAAGGGGTGCGCCCTCGATGCATGTCGGCATGCTAATGCAAACGCAGGCCGGGTTCCACCCCGCATGTTCCAAGGGCAGTTGTCAGGGCAAGCGCGGGCGCACGTCGCTCAGCCGGTCCGCCGATGTGCGCAGCCGAGGGCGAGCAGCCCATAGAACGTGAACTCGCAGTCGGCGGCGTGGTCGCGAAGGTTGCCGCGGAAGCCGCCGCCGGCATAGAGCTCGTAGGCGAACGAGGCGCAGGGCCCGGCGATCGGCGAGACGTCCCCGCCCGCCGTCACGACGGCCGTCATTGCCGTCGCCGTGGAGAGCAGGTCGGGCTCTTCCATGCCCTCCGCCGCCGCGATGCCGCCGCCGGACCGGTGCAGCGAGAGCAGCCAGTCGAGCGTTTCGGGATCGACGGGGCGCCCGAGCTGCGTCAGCGTAACCACGGCCGCCGCGGTGGACGGCGCCATGGCGACGGGCAGCGTCGGATCGTTCACGTATCCTCCGCCGGACCGCAGCGAATCGATGCACCGGGCGACGCCGTCGGGCCCCGGCGGGTCGGCGCCGAGGTCCTGCAGCGCCGCGAGCGCGAGAAAGCACCCGTAAGCCGACCCGTGGTCGGCGCCCGACTCGTCGGCGTACCCGCCGTCATCGCTGCGAAAGGTCTCGACGCGCTGCCGCATCGCGTCCCGTTCGGGCCCGCCGGGCGGGTCGACGATCGCGCGGCAGCGGATCAGTGCGGCGAGGTGGACGAGGTCCAGCAATCCGTCGTCACCGCACCCGCGGAGACGGTCCGGGAAGCCGGGGGGGCATTCCGCCTCGAGCGCCGCGAGCGCCTGGGCGGCGAAAGCGTCGTAGTAGAGGTCGCTCCCTTCGCCTCGCCCGCGGAATCCGCCGTCGTCCGTCCGGCGGGCCAGAAGGAATTCGACGACCGGTTCCCTCCCGGCCGGCAGGCGCTTGGCCCCGGCGGCGGCGATCCGCAGCATGTCCCCGCGAATGCTCAAGAGGACCGGTCCCCTTCCGCGTCGCGGAATATGGCGTCCACGACGGTGCGCAGGAGCGTCTCCAGCTCCCGGCAGCCGAGGTCGTCCAGCGCCGCCGACGCCGCTCGCGCATATCTCCGCAGAATGCGGCGCGCGACCCGGCAGGCGCCGGTCTCGTCCAGCGCCGCGCGGACGCGCGCCAGCGAGGGCTCGTCGAGCACGCAGCGGCGCCACAGCGCGTCCAGCAGCTCGCGGTCCCTGCCGCGGGCGCGCCGGCGGGCGATCGCCAGCGGCAGCGAGACGCGCATGGTCCGCAGGTCGCCGTCGGGTCCGTCAAGGTCCTCGAGGTCGTCGCGAATCTGGTAGGCGACGCCCAGCGCGTCGCTGAACTGCCTCAGCACCGCCCCGACGTGCCCGTTCGCCCCGGCGTGAAGCGCGCCGAGCCGAAGGGCCACCTCGAAGGACGGAGAGGTCTTCCCCCGGAAGATGTCCACCACCTCGCGGCGGGACAGCGGGCGGGATTCATGCGCCCACCACAGCTCCTCGCCCTGTCCGCGGCACAGGCGGCGGTGCGCCTCGGCCGCCACGCGAAGCATCTCCGCGCGCCGCGCGGCCGGCGCGTCGAGCTCGCCGACCAGCCGATACCCCTCGCCGATGAGAAAGTCGCCGGCGTTCAGGGCCACGGGCAGGTCGTAGGCGCGGTGCAGCGCCGGCCGACCGTAGCGGACGGCCTCGTCGTCCTCGATGTCGTCGTGCACCAGCGACGCCTTGTGGAAGCACTCGACGGCGACGGCGAGCTTGCGGACGCTCGGCGTGACGGGGCTCTCGCCCCCGCTCAGGGCCCGCCACGCCCCGACGGCCAGGAAAGGCCGCCACCGCTTTCCCGCGGCCGCCAGCCATTCGCGGGCGATCTCGTCCGTCCGCCCGTCCGCCGGTCCGCAGATGTCTTCGAGCGCCTCCGGCGTGAACCAGTCGCGCACCTCGCGTCGCAACGCCTCCATCGGCCGGGTCGGGCCGGAAGGGGCGGCGACGCTGGTCAGATGGAGCGCCTCGCGGACGCGGGCGACGTCAACGGCCGTGCGATCGCACCCGTCGCGAAGCAGCGGCACGGCCAGTCCCGGCGTGCCCGAGGCAAGCACGTGCGGGAACACCCGTTCGAGAACGCTCATGCAGCTCACGCCGACGATCGCGTCAATCCGGCGCGTCGCGACCAGCGACGTGACGGCCGTCGTTCCCTCGGCCACGAGGACGACGTAACCCAGCGATTCCGCCTCGCCCTGGAGGGCGCCGATGTCGCACCCGCCGCAGTTGCGGCACAGCAGTCCGAACTCGTCCATCTCGGCGGGGCATGCGCTGCGATCCCGGAGGCACTGGGGCAGCAGCAGCAGTCGCCGC
>CAZADC010000153.1:0-8102 GCA_964483755.1 uncultured Planctomycetaceae bacterium
TCCCCCCCCCCCGCGTTTTGACGTAGGCGAGACGGTGCGCTTCTCAAGGGCGAACGCCGTCATCGTCGCGCGTCGTGTCGACCTGTATTGGCACCGGTCCATCTGGCCGAAGCGGAGCTGGTTCTACGACATCGAGCTCCAGCGAGGGCGCTATCGCGAGACCTCCGTGTGGGAGTATCAGTTATCTCCGTGCGGCCTTGCCTCGCCGCAGCCCATGCCGGCGCAGGACGCCGGGGACTCCAGGTAGCTTCCGCGGTCGCCGCCCCGTTGCAGCACGTGCTCCAGGGCGCTTTCCACGGAGTTTCCCCGCCGCCCCGACCCGCGGCATCCCGGGCGCCCCTTCCCGCGCGGGATTTCCGCGACGGACTTGATATCCCGCAGCCGGGGCGCTATGCTCTCCTAGTTAGGAATTATTCCTAAAAGGCAGAGGCGCGATGGTTGTATCGAAGGCCGAACGACAGCGACGGATCGACCGGTTCGCAGAGACCTGCAGCCGCGCGGGCCTCCGGGTGACCCACCAGCGGACGGAGGTATTCCGCGAAGTGGCCGCCAGCGACGAGCACCCGGACGCCGAGAGCGTTTATCAGCGCGTGGCCGAGCGGGTTGCGGGCATCTCTCGCGACACGGTGTATCGCACGCTGGCGACGCTGGCCGAGCACGGGCTGGTCCGCAGGACGGGCGGCGACGGCGGGCCGGTGCGGTTCGACGCGAACACCGTCCCGCACCACCACTTCGTTTGCACCGGATGCGGAGCGATCCGGGACTTCTACAGCGAGGACCTCGACGACCTGCCGCTGCCCGCCTCGGCCAGGGCGCTGGGCGAGATCGAATCGGTCCAGGTCCAGGCCCGCGGACTCTGCACCGACTGCCGAAAGCGGAAGAACACATAGCGTGAAGCCCGGTCGCCCAGGCGGCCGGTGGCTTTTTGCCCGGTACATCAGAATGTTTACGACATAGTAACTACCAGCATCGGGTGCGGCGCAATCGAACCCTCGGCCGCGTGGTCGACCGGGGTCGCACCCGCCGGACGAAGGAATCTCGCGAAAGGAGCTGCACGATGAAACTGGTATCGAGGAAGATGGTCGAGGACGCTGGCGTGGACGTGGACGAGCTGCTGAAGCTGCTGGTGGCCAACGCGGCCGCCGAGCTGACCACGTTCTACTACTACACGATCCTTCGGGTGAACCTGATCGGCAAGGACGGCGAGGGCGTCAAGGAAATCGCCGAGGACGCCCGGATCGAGGATCGCAACCACTTCGAGGCGCTCGTGCCGCGGATTTACGAGCTGGGCGGCGAGCTGCCGAACGACATGAAGGAGTTCCACGACGCGTCGGCCTGCCCGCCGGCCCGGCTGCCGGACAACCCGGACACGGAGTCCATCCTGAAGGTTCTGCTCAAGGCCGAACAGTGCGCGGTGAAGGGTTACACGCAGATCTGCAACCTGACGGCCGGGAAGGACCACCGCACGTACGAGCTGGCGCTGGCGATCCTCAACGAGGAGATCGAGCACGAGGCGTGGTTCGCCGAGTTCCTCGGACAGGGACCGTCCGGGCACTTCCGCCGCCGCGAGGTCGGCGAATCGCCGTTCGTCTCGAAGTTCATGCACCCATGAGCGAGGCGGCTATCATGATCGAGAACCGCGCGCCGTTCGCCGTCGCTTCCGCGGCGGGGCGGGCTCGCGTCGCGGTCGCGTTGCTGACGTATTGACGTATTGGCCCGGCGCCGGGCGGGCCTGTGGTCCGCTCCGGCGCGTCACACGAAAGCAGCATCAGACAAGGAGAACGCAGATGGACCCGGAAGCACCGAGAATGCCGCTGATCGGAGAGAAGGCCCCGTCCTTCCAGGCCGAGACCACCCAGGGAACGCTCAATTTCCCCGACGACTACGAGGGCAAGTGGGTGATCCTCTTCTCCCACCCGGCCGACTTCACGCCGGTCTGCACGACGGAGTTCATGACCTTCGCCACGATGCAGCCGGAGTTCGAGAGGCTCAACTGCAAGCTGATCGGGCTGTCGATCGACAGCACCTACAGTCACATCGCGTGGCTGCGGACGATCAGGGAGAAGATCGAGTACAAGGGGATGAAGGGCGTCGAGGTGACGTTCCCGGTCATCAGCGACCTGAAGATGGACGTCTCGAAGGCGTTCGGGATGCTCCAGCCGGCGGCGAGCACGACGCAGGCCGTCCGGGCCGTGTTCATCATGGACCCCGAGGCGACCGTCCGCGCGATCCTGTACTACCCGCTGTCCAACGGGCGGAACATGGACGAGATCAAGCGCATTCTGATCGCGATGCAGCACTCCGACGAGCACGGCGTCGCGACGCCCGCCAACTGGCGGCTCGGCGACGACGTGATCGTCCCGCCGCCCGGCTCCTGCGGCAGCGCCGCCGAGCGCGTGGAGAAGCCGGACAAGGGCGCGAAGGTCCTCGACTGGTTCCTGACGCTCAAGGAATGCCCGCACGGGTAGGCGGATGACGCCGGCCGTCGGGCGGCAGTGGGAAAGGCAAGACGAGGAAGGCGAAGCGGGCGTCCGACAGACGGGCGCCCGCTCGTCTTGTCAGAGGGATTCGAGGTAGTCCAGCAGCGCCTGCATCTGCTCGTCGTTCAGGCGGTCGGCGTAGGAGGGCATGGAGTCGTAGGGATCGACGAGCTGCCGCCGGACGTTCTCGCGCGTGGCGGCCCGGCCGCTGGAAGGCAGCGTCTGGCGATCCAGCAGCCCCTCCAGCCCGGGACCGAACTGATCGGCGGTGCGGTCCGCATCGTGGCACTGAACGCAGCCCTTGTCGCGGAACAGCCGGGCGCCTGCGCTGTCGGACGGGCTGTCCCGGTCGGTCGTCTCGACCCGCAGGGCCGACACGCCCGCGACGAGCGCGACGATCGCCACGCCCACCGCCGCGGCCGTGTATCTGAGCTTCGTCTGTCGCATGGCGGCGCCTCTCAGCCGATGAGGGAGAATATCTCCGTCCGGATGCGGGCGTCTTTCACGCCCATCTCCCGCAGGTCCGCCAGGACGGACTTCAGCATACCCGGCGGCCCGCAGAGGTAGAACGTCCTGCCGGCGACGTCCTCGCCGACACAGCGGCGGAGCACGTCGCGGTCGACGCGGCCGGTCTCGCCGGTCCACTGCTCGCCGGGGTCGTCCAGGACGTGGACGACCTTCAGGTCCGGCCGCTCGCCCGCCTCGATGGCGGCCAGCTCGTCGCGGAAGACGACGGACGCCTCGTTGCGGTTGCCGTAGAGCAGCAGGACGCGGAGGTCCTCCTCGCGGTCCCGCATGCACCGCAGCATGCTCATCAGGGGCGTGATGCCGATCCCGCCGGCGATGAACACCAGGTCCCGCTCGTCGGGGTGCAGCGCATAGGAGAACCGCCCGAACGCGCCCTGTACGCTCGCGGCGTCGCCGGGGCGCGTGTCGCCGGTCGTCGCGGTGAAGTCGCCGACCGCCTTGATCGTGGACGCGACGCGCCCCCGGCGGCTCGGCGAGGAGGAGATCGTGAAGTGGTGCTCCTCCTCCGGCAGGTCGCGCCCGCGATGGAGCGTGATGAAGTGGAACTGACCGGGCAGGTAGTCGTAGACGTCCCGGCCTTGGGGCGGCTCGAGCTCGACGGTCCACACCCGCTCGGCCTCTTCGATCACGTCCGTCACGCGCCACGCCTTGCGGCGCAGCAGCGCGGGACGGATCAGCCGATGATGGACGAACACGACCAGCCCGCCGCCGACCAGCACGATGAGCACGCCCTGCATGAACGGGTGGCGGAAGTCTCCCCCGGCCAGCCAGGCGTGAACGAACGCCCCGCCGAGCAGCGCGACGCCGAGAACGCCGTGCGCCAGGCGCCACCGCTCGAACGTCAGGCCGATCTCCTCGCTGAACGTGCTGACGAACAGGTTCGCCAGCAGGAGGACCAGCACGCCGGCGCCCGCCCAGACGTACCACGGCAGGCCGTCGCCGTCGAGTGCGCTGCCGCCGGCGAACAGGAGAATCGGGTGGGCGAGCAGCAGCAGGCCCGCGAGCATCGCCGTCCGCCGGTGGAAGCGCGTGACGACGTCCAGCCCGAAGTGCCGGGTCGCCCACTTCCAGCGCGCGACCATGACGCCCTGCAGAACGAGCATCGTCAGCCCGGTCAGCGCGGCGGTCCTGCCGGCCTGGTAGAGGAAGCTGTGTCCGCGCGGACCCAGCCACGCCGCCAGCGCGGCCGGGGCGCACGCCAGCACCACGTACAGGACGACGAGGATCGCGCCGCAACCGATCACGTCCGCCTCAGTCATTCATGAAAAGGTAGTCGTCGCCGTCGGCGGCAGCATGGCAGGGGATGCAGCCCTTGCTGCCGCCCTTCCCGACGAGCCCGGCGAGCTTCTTGCCGTCCGGGTTCTCCATGACCTCGCCGTCGGGGGAGTACTTGACGTAGAACCAGTCGCCGGTCTCGGGGTCGTACCCGTCGCGCTTCTCCATGACGGTGACCGACATCAGCGCGTCGTCGCTCTCCTCGGAATAGTTCTCCTTGACGATCACCGCCCCGTCGGCCGTCAGGTCGGCCTTCGCGACGTCGTTGACGTAGTAGCGGAGGATCGACCCGTGCGGGCTCTTGCCGTCCTGCCAGCCCTCGAAGCCCTCGGGCTCCGTCCAGGTGGCGTAGTCGGCGATCTCGCCCCAGAGCTCGCGGGCGTGCTCGACGTCCGCCCTCGCCTTCGCCTGGTCGTCGGGCGCCCCGTCGGCCGGGGGCTCCGGCTCCTGCTCGCCGCATCCCGGCGCCGCCAGAAGCATCGCCGCCAGAAGCATCGCCGCCGTTGTCGCGAGATTCCGCATCAGTGTTCTCCCTGGGACGTGCCTGCGGAGCTCCCGCCGACCCGCGCGGCCGGCGCGGGGACGCTCCCGAATCCCTGTTGGCTTCAGTATAGCGCCCTGCCCGGCTGCACGGCGAGATTCGCGCCGAGCGCCGGCGCGGGGCACGCGACCTGCATCCCGGACCGACGGAACGGACCGCGGGAACGGACTGGGGAAGCGACCGGGCAGTCCGTATACTCGCCGGCCGGGAAAACGCATGCTCGCGGAACATCCGAACCGGGACGTCCTGCTCGATCCGGCCGACGCCGGCGCAATCGCCGGCGCCTGCCTCGGCCGGCGCGTGCGGTGCACCGCCACCCAGCGCCGCCGCGCCGGCAAGTGCTGCGCCGTCTATCGTCTGGATCTCGACAGTCCGCCCTACCGCGCGGTCGTCAAGACCGACGCCGGCGACGAGAACGAAGCGATCCCCAGGGAACAGCCCCGCCTGAAGCTCGCGGGCAAGCTCGCGGCGGACCTGGCGCCCCGCATGTACGGGGCCGACACGTCGCGGACCGCCTTCCCGTTCAGCTGGCTGCTCCTGGAGGCGCTGGACGGGGACGACCTGACGTCGCTGTCCGTCACCCCGGCGGAGCGGGATCGCCTCAGCATCCACCTGGCCGACGCCCTGTGCGAGCTGCATTCCCGCACCCGACCGGCGTTCGGCGAGATCGACGAAGAGGCCGGCGAGGGCGACTGGCGCGAGGTGTTTCTGCCCCGGCTGGCGGAAAACCGCCGGGACGTGGACGACCTCCTGCCGGGCGACGTGCTGGCGGAGGTCGATCTCGCCATCGCGGCCGCGCCGGACGCCCTCGCCGAATTCGGCCGGCCGACGCTGGTGCACGGGGACGTGTGGGCGGGGAACATCATCGCGGCGAGGCGAGACGGCGGGATCGAGCTTTCCGGGCTCGTCGACTGGCCGGCGATGCAGTACGCGGACGTCGAGTACGAGCTGGCCTACCTCGAGGCATGGGGGACCGTCACCGACGCCTTCCGGGCCCGATACACGCGGCGGATGTCCTTCCGCGACGGCTACCAGCGGCGACGGCTGTTCTACTGGCTGAACACCTACATGCTCCACGTGTGGTTCTTCGGCGCAGAGATTTACGGCGAGCTCGTTGCGCGGAGCGCGCGGCAGATCAACCGCACGCGACGGCTGTAGCGGGGCCGCGCATCGCGCCCGACGGGCCGGCCCGGTCGAAGAGTTCAGGGTGCGCTGCGTGCCGAACCGTCGGGCCCCACGGCGCCCTGAGGCCTGTCGAAGGGGGAGGATACCGCGCTCCACGCATGTGAGCCTGCTTATCGCCCGTATTTCTCGTCCAGCTTCAGCTCGATGAGGGCCTCGCGGGCCTGCTCGGTCGCATCGAGGTTCGGATGCTCGGCCACGATCTTCTCCAGCATGGCCCGCCCCTTGTCGGTCAACCCGGAGGCGATGTAGCTCCGCGCGAGCTTCACGTCGCGCTCGACCTGTTCGTTCGGCGTCAGCTCGCGTGTGGCCGGACGCGTCGGCGGCGCCGGGCGTGTCTTCGGCCTCGGCGTCTCGCCGACCTCGCCGGACTGTTCGTCGCCCTCGCCGGACTGTTCGTCGCCCTCGCCGCCCGGATGTACGTCGTCGTCCGGACCGGGGGCGGCGTCCTTCCACGCCTCGGACCACGGGCTGTCGGCCCAGGCCTCCTCGTAGACCTCCATCACCTTGCGGTTGTACTGGGAATCATACCAGGCGTCGACGAACATCACGTCGCCCTGCCGCACGCCGTCGATGGTGGTCTGCAGGTTCTTCTCGAACGCGCCGGTGTTCGCCCCGGGCGCCAGGGCGCAGAACGCGCCGGGGAACCGTTCGCGGACGGCGTCCGGCGTCTTGAAGACCTTGTTGTACGCCATGTCGTGATACGGAGCGGACAGGGCGTAGTAGGACGGGTACTCCCACTCGGGGATCAGCAGCACGTCGGGGAACGCCTTGACGAGCTGCTGCATGATCTCCCACTGCCGCTGCCCGTAGGAGCTGGAGGAGTCGGCAGGCAGCCAGTTGCTGTCGATGTAGAACAGCGTGCAGCCCCAGCGCTTGCGAGCGTGGGCGATCTTCGCGGCCAGGGCCTTGCCGGGGTCGCCGACGATCTCCTGCTTGACCTTGCCCGACCGGCGCGGCGTGTCCGGATCGTAGAGGGCGACGGGCTCGCCGTCGAGCGTGATCTGCTGCGGACGGACGGTCAGCCCGACGCGCAGCCCCGCCTTGCGGAACGCGGCGAACATCTTGTCGGCGACGGCGTCCATCTCCGGCGGCAGAGAACGGGGGTCGCCGATGTAGGTGATCGGATGCTTGAACTCCGCGCCCTCCAGGTCCCAGATGACGATCCCCTGCGCGTTCATCCGCTTGAGATTGCGGATGCAGTTGAGCGTCTGCTCGGCCAGCCGGCGCTCGAACTCCTTGCGCCCGGCGGGCGTCGTGACGTCGAGCTTCTCGTCGTTGAGGTACCCACGCGGGTTGGTCTCCCACCCGGTCGCCGGACGGGCAAGGAACCATCGCCCGATCGGGCGGCGATCCGGCCAGCGTTCGGCGGGCGGATCGAGCCCGTCCGCACCGGCCCGGCTGCCGACCACGGCCATCAGCAAGCACAACATCGCCGCTCGCACGCGTCCGCTCATCCTTTCGATCCTCCTCCGCCTCCGTCGGAGCCTCCGTCCTTGCCGCCGGACGATTTGCTGCCTCCGCTCGAGCCGCCGGACGAGCCGCCGCTCTTGCCGCCCGACTTGCCCTTGCTCTTGCCCTTCGATCCGCGCCCGCGGCGCGACTTGCCGCCTCCGCGGCGCTTCTTGCCCCGCCCGCGCGATCGCCGCGATTTCGACTTTCCGGACTTCCCGCCGCCGGAGTCGTCCGACTTGCCGGAGTCCTTCCCGCCGTCCGTTTCGCCGCCTCCGGCGTCCGACCCCTGGCCGCCGGCGTCGCCCGACGCGCTCTTTTCGCCCTCGGCCGCCTCCTCGCGCAGGAGCCGCCGCGGCGGACGGTCCTCCGCCGACCGGCGCGGTCTGCCCTTGTCTGACGGCTCGGCCGCGCGGAACGGCTCGGTGTCGCGATCGGTGATGTCCTCCACGGCGATGGCGACGCGGGACCGGTCGGCCAGCTCGATCATGACGAGCTGCGTGAGAATCTGCGTGTCCACGACCCGCCCGTGGAGCGTCTCGGTGCGGACGTAGGAGTTCCTGCGCGGCAGCTTCCTGCGAAGCGCGGTGTAGGTCTCGTCCTCGAACCGCAGGCAGCACATCAACCGCCCGCAGCGTCCGGAG
>CAZADC010000154.1:0-8055 GCA_964483755.1 uncultured Planctomycetaceae bacterium
AAACGGATCGCCCGGCTCATCGTCCAGGCGGTCGGGTGCATGTCCTCGGGCGCGTGCCACGGCCGGGCCAGCCAGGAGTTCCAGTCCACGCCGTGATCGTCCGGCGTCACGTCCCGCGGCGCCCGGGCGGCGAACCACGCGCGGTAGTCGTCCTTGAAGCCGGGATGATCGAACCGCCCGGACTCGTCGAGCTCGCGCGTCTGGAAGCCCATGGGCGCCCGCTGCGGCGAGAAGTGTCCCTTTCCGACGAGGTGGGTGCGATACCCGGCCGCCGTGAGCTCCCCGGCGAGGGTGTGGGGGAAGTCGCTGGGGATCGGCCCCTGCCCCCGGCCCATGCCGAGTACGCCGGTGTGCCACTGGTCCTGCCCGGTCCAGAGGATCGCCCGCGCCGGCAGGCAGGACGGCACGGCCGTGTAGGCGCGCGGGAACCGCGTGCCCCGTGCGGCGAGGTAGTCGATGTTCGGTGTCCGGACGCATTCGTTGCCGTCGGCGCCGAACGCGTCGCCTCGCATCTGGTCGCAGAACAGCAGGATGACGTTGGGTCGTTCAGGCATGGCGCTCTCCGGGGCGTCCGGTCGCGGCGGCACAGGCCAACGTGTACTGCACGAAGGACGGATTCTAGCGGCCGTCATCGCGCCCGCCAAGGGCGACGACCGCCATGGCGCGACGTCGCGGGAATTCCGCCGCCGGCGTTTGCCCGGGCGCGGGGCGAATCGTAGCCTTCCTTCGCATCGCGGAGATGCTATGTGAGCTGGCACAATCAAAGGAGGGTCGCCGCGCGTCGCGGCCGCCCGCGTCACCCCGGAGGTGAACGATGCATCGCAACCGAACGATGGTTACCGTGTGCGCCGTCCTCGCAGCGACGACCGTGCTGTCGGCGTCCGTCTACACCTTCACGCCGAGCCCGGCCGACCTGTACGATCTCGACCACAGCCGCGTCTACGGGTGGGGCGTCGCCACGCCCTGGGACGCCGAGGAGGTACCCCACGCCGTTTCCATCACGTTCCACAGCATCCGCAACTGGAGCAGCGACCCGAACGTGCTGTACGCCCACCAGATCGACGATCCACCGGTCGGCGTGACCGTCGGGTACGACGGCGGCGCCGGCGGCGACGCGCTGGACGGGTACGGCCCGGAGCTGTTCACCTGGGAGAACCTGCCCTCGACCGCCCAGACGCTCACGCACGAGTTTACGGAAGAGCAGGTCGCGTGGCTGGCGGACTCGGCCGCCGACGGCGTGTTCGGCTTCGGCTTCGACCCGGACTGCCACTTCTACAACTGCGGCGTCAGTCTGGAAGTCTGCACCCAGCCGATTCCCGAGCCGGCCTCGATCGCGCTGCTCGGCGTCGGCGGGCTGGCGCTTCTGCGTCGTCGCCTTCGCCGGTAGTCGCCGCGCCCGCCCTCCAGGACACGTCGAGCGGGCGGGTGACGGAGCACGCCATCCGTCGCCCGCCCGGCCCGCCGGGGCGACCGGGCCCTCGGACGTGAGCCGGCATGCCGACTCACGTCCGGTCGGTGAGATGCGCGGCGATCGTCAGGACCATCAGCAGCGTGGCGAACGCCGCCGTGCGCGCGTCGATGTCGGCCAGGCGCCGATTGCGAATGACGGACGTGATCGGGCGGATGAGCACCACGGAGAGGAGCGGCGCGGCGAGCAGCAGTCGCGGCCCGCCCCCGGTCGCGCCCCACGCGGCGAGCATCAGCGTCGCCGGCACGGACAGGACGACATAGGCGGCGCGGCAAACGGCGCCGCCCGCGAGGTGGGCGAGTGTCCGCCCGGCCGCGCGGTCCTCGTCGCGGTCCCGCCAGTTGTTGCCGACCAGGATCGCCGTGATCGCCATGCCGGCGGCCGTTGCGGGGACCAGGAGACTCTGGTCGATCCGCCCGACGAGCACGTATCCCGCTCCGAGGATCAGCAGCGGTCCGAAGGCAACGAAGATCGTCGCCTCGCCCAGCATGCGGTACTTGAGTTTCGCCGGCGGGGCGGTGTAGGCGATCGCCGCGACCAGCCCCGCCGCGGCGAAGGCGAGCACGCCCGCCCCGCGCTGCCACACGAGGTAGGTCGCCAGCAGCGGCAGGGGGGCCGCACAGCACGCGGCGAGCATCAGAAAGTCGCGGGGCGTCAGCAGCCCGCGGACGAGCAGGCGCCCGGGCCGGTCGGCGTCGTCGGCCTGCGGGCGGTCGACGCCCAGACGCCAGTCGAAGTAGTCGTTCAGCAGGTTGCCCACCAGGTGGACCAGCGCCGCGCCCGCCGTCGCGACGATCAGCAGGTCCCACCGCCAGGCTGCCGGGGCGGCGACCACGGCGGCCGCCACCCAGGGCCCGAGAGCCGAGACCGGCAGCGAGTACAGGCGCATCGCCTTGAGCAGGAGCACGGCGCGCGGCGGCGCGGACCGCGTCGGGTTGTCGCGCCGGATGGCGTTCATGGGCAGGTCCGCTCACGGTCAGTGTCGGCGGCCGGCAGCGGGCTCGACCTTCCCGCTCAGGCAGGCGCCCTTGCGATTCCCCGATGCTCGCCCCGGCCCGTCGTCAGTCGCGCAGCTCGACGTTCCAGTAGGCTGCGTCGAGGAACTGCTTCCACGACTGGTACTTCTCGCTGGTCAGGCGGATAGTGATCATCGGCGAGCGCTTGGGCTTGACGGGTTCGGTGATGAGGCGCATGTGCGCTTCTCGCGGCGTCCGCCCGCCCTTGCGCACGTTGCAGGTCACGCAGGAGCAGACGAGGTTCGTCCAGCTCGTCAGCCCGCCGCGGCTCTTGGGGACCACGTGGTCGAGGCTCAGCTCGGAAGTGGGGTACTTGCCTCCGCAGTACTGGCAGCGGTTGCGGTCGCGGGCGTAGATGTTCCGCCGGTTGAGCTTGACGGCGCGGCGAGGCAGGCGGTCGTAGTAGAGCAGGCGGATGATCCGGGGAACCGCCAGCTCGAACCGCACGCAGCGGATCCACTCGTGGTGCTCCCGCTCGTAGCGGGCCCGCAACTCGCTGACCTCGCGCCACGACTCGAAGTCGTACGAGTACCAGGTGTTGTCCTCGACGGAGACGATCTCCGCGATGCTCTTGAAGATCATGCACAGCGCCCGGCGGGCGGGTACAACCCGGACGGCCGCGTAGTGCTTGTTGAGCACCAGCACGTGCGAGTCCAGCGCACTGTGTTGCGCGACGGTCATGCGGCGCGCCTCCGACGTCTTCGATGGACATGCTTTCGCCGCGGCAGGGACGGATCCCGTCGCCCGTGCGACGACGGAAATACTATATCACACGGCGGCTTCGACGCAAGGACGTCCGACGCGCAGCAGCGCAAGGGTAGCGCCGCGGCGACGCGGAGCCCGCGCCGGACAAGCCGCTCGGTGAGCGTACGCATCACTTCTCTTCCGCATCTGATTCGGCTCATGCGCAGGACGCTTGGCTTGTCCACGGACCATCGAGTCTTGACGCTCAAGGCCGGGCATTCAGAAAAAGCAGCGGACGGGGTAGCCCCGGCAACGCGGATATCGACGTCAGCATATCGCTCGGAAGCATTCGCCACGGGGTCGGGAGCAGCGGCTCGTACGACCAGGTCAGATCGGACTCGATTCTCTCCACGGCCTGCTCGGCCATGTAGCGGCAGCTCGAGTCCGGGTCTTTCCGCGCAACCTGTCGCAACCGCGCGAGCGCGCCGACGGCGCAGCCGCCCAGTCGTCCGAGTGCGAACGCCGCCTCTGCGCGCGCCTCATTGCTCGGCGAATCGAGTTGCTCTGCGATGCCCGGCACCATGAGATAGGCCGCGTCCCCGATCCGGCCGATGACGCGGAAAGTTGATCGTGCCCGGCTGGGTGGAAGCTCGCGGAACCGGCGGCGCAACGCCTCCCGGGCGCCGTCGGCCCCCAGGATTGCCCGCAAGGCCAGCACGCCCTCCCCGCTTGCGGCCGCCGATGCCGCTTGGGCGGCGATCCTGTCCGCATACGCGCCAGCCGGGGGGCCCATTGCCCCGAGGCAGAGCACGGCGGTCCGGCGCAGCACCGGATCGTTGCTCTGCGTCAATTCGGCGACCGTCGGCGCCGCTGGCACCGCCTCGGGGCCGAACGCCGTCAGAGCTCTCAGGGCGTGGTACCTTACCAGGTCACACTTATCGCGGGTCGCGTACTCCAATGCTGACGTCACGAGGCGAGGCTTCTGGGCAATCCGGCCGAGTGAACACGCTGCCGACGCGCGTGCCCGGGCGCTTGTGTGAGTCACCAATATGCGGACGAGGTCGCCCACGGCCTGCCGGGCCTCCAGACCGTAGGCGCCCACAACGAGGGCGGCCGCCTTTCTCACATCCGGTGACGTGTCCCGCAGGCTCTTGACCAGCGGCTCCAGCGCCCTGGGGGGAGGCGACCGGCGCTGCACGTCGGCATCCCGCCATATCTCCAGAAACTGCGGCGTTTGACTGCCAAAGCCCGGCATCGACGGCAGACGCAACCCCCATTCATAGCGGATATCTCCGATCGCCCGCACAGCCGCGCGTCTGACCCCCGCGTCAGGATCCTCCAGGCATGCGATCAGGCCGGCGACCGTCTCCTCTGTGTCCGTGGCAACATATCCCAGAGCTTCCGAGGCTGTCCGGCGCACCGTCGCATCCGGGAAGGACAGGCGCCGGAGCAGTTCCTCGGTTGATTCCGCCGGGACTGCGTCATCGAGCAATGCGCGCCTGGCCGTGGACCTGATGCGTTTGCGGGGGTCGGCAAGGCAAAGGGAGAGTTGCACCACCGCTTCGATGCTGGACGGCCCAATTGCCTCCAGGGCTTCTGCCGCGGCCCCGCGCACCCGCGCACTCGGATCCGACAGCGCCGCCGTCAGGGCCGGCACGGCTGGCTCGGCGCTCGCGTAGAGTCCGTGCAGCGTTTCGACCGCGCCAAATCGCACCGCCGCGTCCGGGTCGTCGAGGGCCTCGATCAAGGCGGGCAGAGCCCTCTCGCCCATCTTCACGAAGGCATCTGACGCCGCTTCGGACGCGCCGGCGCTGTCTCCGTAGCCGGTCCAGTCATCTTCGCGAAAGTCTGCGATCAGCCGTGCAATCTCGCGCCCCTGCGCGTCATCGGCCGGCAATGTGCTTGCCTGCGTCGTCGCCTCGTCTGCTGCCCCGACCGGGCACGGACATGCCGTCAGGCACGCCGCCGTCAACGCAGCGATGAGTATTCGTCCCCGCATGCCGACGATTGTCGCCCTGCAGAGCCGGCCGGTCAACACGCAGTGCCACCGCCGCAGAGGATCGGGCAGGCTCCGTTGAATGGCTCAGTCGACCGTGTATCCGTTCGGTACGCCGCTCGTGCCGGCACCGTTCGCCGTCGAGCGCCGCCGGACGCGGCGATGGCCGGGACCCGATGCGAGCGGGGCGTGACAAGCGTCGGGGGCCATGGTTCGCGCCCGGGAGCCGAGCTGCTACACTGTCCGCCCCGATACCCGGGCTTTCGACACTCCTGCCAAGGACCGAGCGCATGGCGAAGATCGCCGACCGATACTACGACGTGGACCCCCAAGCCGTCATCGAACGCGGGTTCGACCCCAAACGCGGACGACAGAGCGAGTCGATCTTCTCGCTCGCCAGCGAGACGATGGGCGTCCGCGGGTACTTCGAGGAGGGCTACAGCGGCGACCGTCTCGTCGGGTGCTACGTCAACGGGCTCTACGAGCGGATGGACATCCCCCACCCGCAGGTGTTCAAGGGCTTCGTCACCGAGGGGGCGTTCGCCGTCAATACGGTCGACTGGCTGTACACCTGGCTGCGCCTCGACGGGGAATACCTCGACCTCGCCACGTCGCGTCACAGCGAGTTCGTCCGCCGCCTCGACCTGCGCACCGCCGTGCTCACGCGGAGCTTCGTCTGGCAGGTCGGCGGCAAGCGCCTGCGGGTGACCTTCGAGCGGTTCGTCCACCTGACGCGCGGCGGCGTGGCGGCGCAGCGGGTCACGCTCGAACCGCTGAACTTCTCCGGCTCGATCGACGCGGCCGCGGGGCTGGACTTCTCCGTTCCGTACGAGCTGGCGGCCGGGTGGTCGCAGCTCGCCCGCGACGACGCGGGCCCGCGCGGTGAATGCTTCTGGCAGTGCCCGCGCAAGCGCCGCGAGGACGGTCGGCTCACGATCCTCGGCCGGTCGGTCCGCGTCGGTCAGCGCCTGGTCGCGGCGGCGGACGTCCGCGGCATCGACGCGGACTTCGCCTCCATCGAGGAGGACAAGCTCATCGGCCTGTCCGGGCGCGTCGAGCTGACCGAAGGACAGGCGACCACAATCGACCGCGTCGCCGCGCTGCACTGGGCGCGCGACCCCGAGACGCCGGACGACGAAGTGTGGGACGCCGCAGGGGCGGCGCTCGACGACGCAGCCGGGAAGGGATACGACGCGCTGCTCGCCGAGCACGCCGACGCCTGGGCCCGCGCGTGGGAGACGCTCGACCTGGACATCGACGCCGACGCCGAGCTCCAGCAGGGCGTGCGGTTCTCGCTGATGCAGTTCTATTCGACCTACCAGGGACGCGACCCGCGCCTGAACATCCCCGCCAAGGGCATGACCGGCGAGGTGTACTACGGGCTGGCGTTCTGGGATACGGAGACCTACTGCCTGACGCAGCATCTCTTTCACGATCCCGCGGCCGCCAGGGCGCTGCTGGAGTACCGCCACATCTTCCTGCCGCAGGCGCGGGAGCGGGCGCGCGAGCTGGGCTGTCGCGGCGCGCGGTACCCGTTCGCGACGATCGACGGGACCGAGTGCTGCGGGACGTGGCAGCACTGCGACCTGGAGGTGCACGTCGACCTGGCGATCTCGTACGCGATCTGGCATTACGTGCACGTCACCGGCGACAAGGCGTTCCTCCGCGAGATGGGCGCCGAGATGCTCGTGGAGATCTCCCGCTACATGGCCGACCGGGGGGAGTGGAGCCCGAACGGGGACTTCGGCGTCTACGGCGTGATGGGCCCGGACGAGTTCCACATGATGGTCCACAACAACTGCTATACGAACTCCCTGACGCAGCGGACGCTGCGGTACACGCTGGAGGTGCTGGAAGAGATGGCCCGCGAGGCGCCGGACGCGCTGGCGGGGCTCGCCGAAAGGGTCGGCCTCGAAGACGGCGAGCGCGACGAATGGCGCGCCAAGGCCGACGCGATGCGGATCCCCTACGACACGGATCGCAGGCTCTACGAGCAGCACGACGGGTATTTCGACCTGCCGGAGGTGGACGTCGCGAACCTGCCGCCGGAGCAGATTCCCATCTACGCCAACTGGGTCTACGAGAAAATCTTCCGCTACAACATGATCAAGCAGCCGGACGTGCTGCTGCTGGCGATGTTCTTCAGCCGGGACTTCGACCTGGAGACGCTGAAGGCGAACTACGAGTATTACGAGGCGCGGTGCGTGCACGAGTCGTCGCTCTCGCCGTCGGTGCATTCGGTCCTGGCGGCCGAGCTGGGGCGGGGCGAGCAGGCGGCGGAGTTCTTCCGCTACACCGCCCGGCTGGACCTGGACAACTACAACCGGAACGTGGACCAGGGGCTGCACGTGACGGCGATGTCCGGCGTATGGCTGAACGTGGTGTTCGGCTTTGCCGGCCTTCGGACGGACGGGCCGGTGCTGTCGTTCAAACCCTCGATCCCGGACGGATGGGGCGGATACCGCTTCCGCCTGCGGTATCGCGGATCGCTGATGGAGGTCCGCGTGGACGCGGACGGGTCGACGTCGTCGTTCCGCGTGGTCGATGGCGGGGACGTGGACGCCGAGTTGTACGGCGAACCGATGAGGGTGACGCGCGACGGGCTGACGGCGCCGCTACGTGAGCTGCCGCTGGAGTGACCGGCGCGGGTATGTCTGCCGGGCGGAAAAGTTTCGCCGACGGGAGCGAAAAAAGCCTTTGACAGGTTTGAGCGGGTCCGTATACTGACCTGTCTATTTCGGCGGCAGGCTTTCAATCTATCCAGTGAAGACCGGGCCGCCGCATTGCGCCGAGCGGCGCATCGGGCGTTGGACCCGTCGGCGGCATGGGCGGGTCCGGCCGTCGTCAGGGAGCATCGCTGCTGTAGCTCAGTGGTAGAGCGCGTCCTTGGT
>CAZADC010000155.1:0-8045 GCA_964483755.1 uncultured Planctomycetaceae bacterium
CGCAACCACCGGATCGACAGTCCGGTACTCTATCCAGTTGAGCTACGGCCCCGGGCTGTTCTCTACGGGCGCGGGACAGACTGACTGCTTCCCTCCCACAGCCGAGACTCCTGAGTATAGAAAATCCCTCCGCCCTGTCAACGCCATTTGCCGCCAAGTTGGCAAAAAAGCAGAACGACTGTACTGACTTCGCGCCGCCGGTGCGTGCGAGCCGACCAGGCCGACTCACGCGTCGACGAGGGGCGCCGGGGATTCGGCGATCTCGACGACGGCCCGGGTGACCTGCTCGGCCAGCCACGGATCCAGGCCCAGCACCTCGGCCTTGCCGTCCAGAAACTGCTGCTCTTCGGCGTTGATGCAGCCGTCGACCATGGCGCCCTCCACCACCCGCATGTACTCCACCACGTTGCGGGGCGCGCACTCCTGCTCCAGCATCTCGGCCTCGTCGTTGCTGAGCCCGAGCTCCAGGCGCTTCTTGTTCAGCAGCATCCGTTCGCGCTTGTTGACAAAGCCGTCCAGGTACGCGCCGACGCAGAGAACGCGGTACTCGTGCTGGGCGCTCTTGTCCTGCGCGTTCTGTCCCGCCAGGCGGACGCGGGTCTCGCAGTACGGGCAGATGCGGAACGTCGGGTTGAGCTCGCGCTGGCACGCCTCACAGATCAGCCGGGCCGGCAGGCCGCACTTCGGGCAGTAGCGCCACTCCTCTTCGAGCCCCTTGCCGCACCCGGCGCAGTCCCGCGCGGCCGCCGTGTCCTTGGGGATCGGCGGGATGGTCGGCGAAACGCCGACCAGCTCGCAATCGTACAGGAAGACCTTCAGCCAGTAGACCATCTCGCGCGCGTCTTCCTGGTCGAGGTCGTCCGGGGCATTCTGTGCCATGCCCCGCCAGGCGACGACCTGCTGCCAGTTGATCCTGCTGATTTTGTGAAGATTGGATGTGAGGTATCGACGCAGGTAGGTGAACAGATCCGCCTTGCGGAACAGACTCACCAGCTGGGCCAGATCCAGGTCGCTCGCCCGCTGCGACGCCCCGCCCACTTCGGCCAGCCCCTGGACGAGCGCGTCTCTCACCTGCGGGCCGAACTCGGCCGACGAGGTCAGTTGATCGAGCAGGTGCCGGTGCGCCTTTTCGAACAGGTCTCCGCATTCGCGGATGCACGAGGCGAATTCCTTCTTGGCGAGATGCTCGCTGGCGTATTTCAGCTCGGCCTCGAAGGCCGACTGCTTCTGCGGGGAGGGTCCGGGCGCCGCTGCGGCCGCGTCCGCCTCGATCGAGCTGCCTCCGGGCTCGCGGGGGTCCCGGTTCTCCATGCTCACCCCCGCCTGCTCGTCCGGTTCGGCCGTTTTCTTCAGCAGCTCCGCAACCTTGGTCACCAGAAGCCTGACGCGCTGCTCGCCCGGAAGGCGAAACCCGTCAAGCCGGTGCGTGCCCCCGATGTAGAACTCGATCTCGCGGGACAGCGCGACGTCCTCCGTCCGGAACGGCAGGATCGCCACGTTGCGCGCCGTCGCACGCTCCAGCTCCCTCTTCACAAACGCCGAGTTGCTCGAATGCTCAGAGAGGATCACCAGCAGCAGGCGGCTGGTCTCGATCGCGTCCATGATCGCCTCCGCCCACGACGTGGCCGGGAGGATGTCACGCGGGGCGATCCAGCAGTCTATGCCCTCCGCCTCCAGCGATCTGCACACTTCGTTCGCCAGCTCCGCATCGGCGTCGCAGTGACTGATGAAGACGTCGCGACCCATGACGTTGTGCCCTTCTCTGAGGTGACCGTGCCCTGAGCGCCGTGTCGGATCCGCTGACCGCGGGGCCAGCCCGGGCGTGCGGACATAGCGCTATTCTATGGGGGGCCGTGATCTCGTCAAGCTCGAAACGCAGCCCTCTGCGGCAGGGGTGCGCCGGCGCCGTCCGGTCTGCGCATGGAATGGAGCCCCGGCCCGATGCCGACCTTGGAGAAACCGCGCCTCCGCGCGTCCCATTCCGCACGCAGATCGAGCGGCGCATTGCCGCGCCCTGCGGCTGTACATTTCCCGCCCCGGTCGCCATGATGTCTCCATGACCCCCGCGAGGAGATCCCGGAAATCATCCTGTCCCGGCCGGCGGTGCGGCGCGCTGAATCGCGCCCGGCGCGAGGAACGCATCGACGCCATGCTCATCACCCGCGTCGAGGACGTCGCATACCTGAGCGGCTTCACCGGCGAGGACAGCTGCCTGCTGCTGGTCGGGCGCGGGGCGGGCGTGCTGATCACCGACGGCCGCTACGACCAGCAGGCCCGCCGCGAATGCCCCGATCTGGAGGTGCTCATCCGCACCGGTCCGATGGGCAGCGCCATCGCCGCCGCAGCGAGAGACCACGGCGTCAAACGCCTGGGCTTCCAGGGCGGGCACGTGCCGGTCCTGTTCAGCGAGAAGCTCGCCGGACTGCTCGACGACGTGGTGGTGACGCCCGTGGGTGAGAACGTCGCGGAGCTGCGGAAGGTGAAGGACGACGACGAGATTCGCGCGATCCGCAAGGCGGTCCGCATCGCCGAGCGGGCCTTCCGCGAGCTGATCGCGCCGGGCGCGGACGCGCTGGTCGGTCGGCGCGAGCGGGAGATCGCGGCCGAGCTGGACTACCGGATGCGTCTGGCGGGCGCGGACGGCGCCTCGTTCGAGACGATCGTCGCCGCCGGCGCGCACGCGTCGCTCCCGCATTACCGTCCGGGCGGGGCGCGGGTGAAGGCGGACCAGGCGGTGCTGATCGACTGGGGCGCGAGCGTCGAGGGGTACGTGAGCGACTTGACGCGAGTACTGCTGCCGGGTAGAATCCCGCCGAAACTGATCGAGGCGTACGAAGTAGTCCGACTCGCCCAGGCCGCCGGCATCGCCGCCGTCCGCCCGGGCGTTTGCTCCAAATCGGCCGACGCCGCCGCCCGGGAGGTGATCGAGGCGTCCGCGTTCCGCGGGACGTTCCGTCACGGGCTCGGGCACGGGATCGGCCGGGACGTTCACGAATCGCCGGCGCTGAGCCCGCGAAGCGACGCCCGCCTGCGGAAGGGCATGGTCGTGACGGTCGAGCCGGGCGTGTACCTGCCGGGCGTCGGCGGGATTCGCATCGAGGACGACGTGCTGGTGACCGGCGACGGAGCGAAACGACTGAGCACGCTGGCTCGCACGGCGGCGGCGATGACGCTCCGCTGAGCATTTCGCCGCCAGACGCACGCGCGCCGGGGCGGCGACGAGCCCGGCGGCGCAGGGATGCACGTTCCGGACGCGGCTATGGACGGCCGCCCCACCAACGAGACGCGCAGGCACGGACAGAGACCGAATGAACATCAAGGAAATCCGGCAGCTCGTGAAGCTGATGGTCGACAACGACCTGACCGAGCTGAACATCGGCGAGGGTGAGAACAAGGTGCACCTCAAGCGCGGCCCGGAGGGCGTTCAGGTGGTGCCGGCGCCGCAGGCGCCCGCGCCGGCTCCCGCTCCGGCGGCGCAGGCCCCCGCCGCCGGGTCCGAGGCGCCGCCTGCCGAGGCGGCCGAAGCGCCGGTCGACAATCTCATCGAGATCCGCAGCCCGATGGTCGGCACCTTCTATACCGCGTCCAGTCCCGACAGCGAGCCGTTCGTCCAAGTCGGCGCGGGCGTCAACGACGACTCGGTGGTGTGCATCGTCGAAGCGATGAAGGTCATGAACGAGATCAAGGCCGAGTGCCGCGGCACCATCGCCGAAGTCTGCGTCGAGAACGCCCAGCCCGTGGAATACGGGCAGGTGCTCTTCCGCGTGACGCCCGCCTGACGCCCTCGGGAGCCCCCGCATGTTCTCACGCATCCTGATCGCCAACCGAGGCGAGATCGCCCTGCGAATCATCCGCGCCTGCAAGGAGATGGGGATCGAGACGGTCATCGTCTTCTCCGAGGCCGACCGCAACGCCAGCTACGTCCATCTCGCCGACGAGCGGATCTGCATCGGTCCCGGTCCGTCGGCGGAGAGCTACCTGAACATCCCCCGCATCATCGCCGCCGCCGAGATCGCCGACGTCGAGGCGATCCATCCCGGGTACGGCTTCCTCGCCGAGAACTCGCACTTCGCGGAGGTCTGCCGGGAGTGCAAGATCGAGTTCATCGGCCCGAGCGTGGCGACGATGGAGACGCTGGGCGACAAGATCCAGGCCAAGGCGCTCGCCCGCCGCGCCGAGGTGCCGATGGCGCCGGACAGCGACGGGCCGGTCGAGACCGCCGAAGACGCCGTGAAGGTCGCTGCCGACATCGGCTACCCGGTCGCCCTCAAGGCCGCGGCGGGCGGCGGCGGACGCGGCATCCGCTTCGCCCACAACGAGGCGACCCTCCGCGGGCAGTTCAAGCAGGCCCAGACCGAAGCGGAAGTCGCATTCGGCGACGGGCGCCTCTACATGGAGAAGTGCATCGAGAACTTCCGCCACATCGAGGTGCAGATTCTCGGCGACGGCCGGGGCAACGTGGTGCACCTCTTCGAGCGGGAATGCTCCGTGCAGCGCCGCCGTCAGAAGGTCATCGAGGAGACCCCCTCGCCCGGGCTCGACCCCGAGCTGCGGGACCGCATCTGCCAGGCCGCCGTACGCCTCGCGGCCAAGGCGGGGTACTGCTCGGCCGGGACGGTCGAGTTCATGCTCGACGCCGACGGCAACTTCTATTTCCTCGAGGTCAACACCCGCATCCAGGTCGAGCACCCGGTCACCGAGATGGTCACCGGCGAGGACCTGATCAAGTGGCAGCTGCGGATCGCCGCCGGGGAGGAGCTGACGCTGAAGCAGGACGGGATCGTCCAGCGCGGGTGCAGCATCGAGTGCCGCATCAACGCCGAGGACCCGGACCAGAACTTCCGCCCGTCGCCGGGGCGGGTCGAGGCGTTCGTAGCGCCCGGCGGGCTGGGCGTGCGGTGGGACTCGCACGTCTACCAGGGATACGCCATCCCGCCGACCTACGATTCGCTGGTCGGCAAGCTGATCGTCCACCGCCCGACCCGCGAGGAGGCGATCGCCACCGCCCGGCGGGCGCTGGAGGAATTCGTCATCTTCCCGACCAAGACCACCATCCCGCTCTGCCAGCGCGTGCTCGCCCACCCGAAGTACGTCCGCGGCGAGTGGGACACGACGTTCATCGAACGAGAGATGCTTCGCGGCCAGTAGGTCGCGCCGAACCGCAGGAAGGACAGAACCATGCCGAAGCCCGTCAAGGGAAACGCCGTCGTCGGACAGTCCGGCGGACCGACAGCCGTTATCAACCAGTCCCTCGTGGGCGTGATCGAGTCGATCGCCGGGTTCGCCCAGGTCGGCAAGCTCCTCGGCGCCCGCCACGGCGTCCGCGGGATCGTCAACGAGGACTTCATCGACCTCAAGAAGATCGGCGACGACCGCGGGCTGCTCAATCGCGTCGCCGCCACCCCCGCGGCCGCGCTGGGCTCGACCCGCGACAAACCCGACGACGCCTACTGCGAGAAGATCTTCCGCGTGTTCGAGAAGCACGACGTGCGGTACTTCTTCTACATCGGCGGGAATGACTCGGCCGACACGGCTCGGATCGTCAACGAACTCGCCAAGGAAGCCGGGTACGAGCTGCGCGTCTTCCACATTCCCAAGACGATCGACAACGACCTGCGCGTGACCGATCACTGCCCGGGGTACGGCTCGGCCGCGCGGTTCGTGGCGTCGGCGTTCATGGGCGACGACCGCGACAACGCCGCCCTGCCCGGCGTGAAGATCAACGTCGTCATGGGACGCCACGCGGGCTGGCTGACCGCGGCGAGCATGCTGGGACGCCACGACCGCAAGTGCGGCCCGCACCTGGTCTACGTCCCCGAGCAGCCCTTCTCGCTGACGCAGTTCGTCAAGGACGTCAAGGAGACCTACGGCAAGCTGGGACGCTGCCAGATCGCCGTCTCGGAGGGCATCGCCGACCGCAACGGCAAGCCGATCGCCGTCCTGCTGGCCGAGAAGCTCGGACACCACGTCGAGCGCGACAGCCACGGGAACGTCCAGCTCTCCGGCAGCGGGGCGCTGGGCGACTTCCTCAGCGACTACGTCAAGCAGAAGGTCGGCGGGAAGAAGAAGCTCCGCGTCCGGGCCGACACGTTCGGGTACCTGCAGCGAAGCTTCGCAGGGTACGCCTCGCCCGTCGACCGGGACGAGGCCCGCACGTGCGGCCGACGGGCGGTCGAATACGCCGTGGCCGGAAATATCGACGGGTCGGTGGCGATGAAGCGCCTCGGCGACGGCGATGACTACGCCGTGGACTACATGCTCGCCGAGCTGAGCAACGTCGCCCGCGAGACGAAGGACCTGCCGAAGAAGTTCATCAACAAGGCGGGCAACGGGATTACGCCGAGCTTCGCGAAGTACGCCCTGCCGCTGACCGGCGGACTGCCCGAGCTCGGGCTGCTCGGCTGACCGCGCCGAGCGCTATCAGGGACAGTCACCGATCTTGCCTGCAATACCAGGCTTCCCGTGTACGGAGCCTTCTGCGCGAACGACGCCCGCTGCCGCAGCCTGTCGGACTCAAAGCCGCTGGCCGTCCCGGGTCAGGGGGTTGTCCTGACCATGTGCGCCATGACCCCACGCGAACGTTTGCTGGCCGTGCTGCACCGGCGCATGCCCGACTGCGTCCCGTGCTGTCCGGATATCTCCAACATGGTGCCCTGCCGGCTGACGGGCAGGCCGTTCTGGGACGTCTACGCCTACAAGGACCCGCCGCTGTGGAAGGCCCACATCGACGCCCTCAGGCACTTCGACATCGACGGCGGGTTCGAGCTGTATGATTTCGGACCGGTCGACCCGGTGACCGGTCGCGGTTCGAACGTCGAGGAGCGCGTGGTACTGCGACGTGACGACGGGAGCTTCGCGACGCAGCGCTACTTCCCGGACGCCGATCGCTGGGCGCCGACGGTGGTCGTATACACGGCTGACAATCCGCCGGCGACGCACGTCCGCCCGGAGAAGCTCGGCCTGCCCGAAACCCCCGCCGAGTGGGAGCCGCTGACGGGCGTAAAGGAGTGGCCGACGGGGCGCGAGCTCTGGACGCTGATCCGCGAATACCTCGGCGACCAGGGCGTGCTCGGCGTCCGCAGCGGCGCGACGACCGCCGTCCTGCACAATCCCGAAGACATCTACGCCTACGCGGACGACCCGACGCCCTTCCGACGCCGGGCCGGTGAGATGCTCGAACGCCTCCCCGAGCGGATGGCGCAGATCGCGGCCATGAAGCCTCGACCGGACTTCCTGCTGTGCGGGTCCAGCGGCTCGCTCGTCTTTCAGTCGCCGGCAATCTTCCGCGAGCTCGCCCTGCCGCTGCTGAAGCGCGCCGCCGAACTCGCCGCCGAGATCGGCATCCCCACGCACGTCCACTCCTGCGGGCCCGAAGCCGAGCTCGTGAAGATGGCGGCCGAGGAGACGCGGCTCACCGTCATCGACCCGCTGGAGGTTCCTCCGATGGGCGATTGCGATCTGGCCGACCTCAAGCGCCGCTACGGCGACCGGATCGTCCTCAAGGGCAATCTGCACACCACCCGGGTGATGCTGCGCGGGTCAGTCGACGACGTCGCCGCCGCGAGCCGGCAGGCGATCGACGACGCCGGCGCGGGCGGCGGGTTCATCCTGTCCACCGGCGACCAGTGCGGACGCGACACGCCCGACGAGAACATCCGGGCGATGGTCGAGACGGCTCGAACCTACGGGCGATACTGAACGGCCGTTTTCGACGCGGTCACGACAGGCGGCGCGGTTCGATCCGGTCGGCGGAGACGGCGAGGTTGTCGTACTGCTCCTCGACGCGCCCGCTGATCACGTGCGGGCCGTAGCGGGTCAGGGGTCCGGACGCCCCGGCCGCGCCGGGGAATACCGTGACCTCGAACAGCCCGTGCTCGTCCTCCATCGTCAGGAACATCATCGTCCCGCCCCGCTGCGTGCGGACGGTCCGCTGCGCCTCGAGCACGCCGGCGATGCGCACCCGCCGCCCGATCCGCTCGCCGAGACGGCGCGAGTCCAGCTCCAGCCCGTCGGCGCGCAGGCCCGGCCGGTACAGCGCCATGACG
>CAZADC010000156.1:0-7291 GCA_964483755.1 uncultured Planctomycetaceae bacterium
GCTTCACGACTTACGACGACAAGATGACCTTGACAGGGCTCACTTCATGGGAGTGCATCATGGGGCTTTTCGGATCAACCACATCGCGCGTGCGCGCACGGAAGCGGTGCGCCGCCCCGTCGTGTCGTCCTGCGCTGATGGAGGCGCTCGAGCCGCGCCTGCTGCTCGACGCCGACTGGACGGTGCTCGTCTATCTCGACGCCGACAACAACCTCGAGGGCGCAGGCATCGACGACGTCAACGAGATGGAGGCCGTCGGGTCGACCGGCGCGGTCAACATCGTCGTCCAGTTCGACCGGATCGGCGGATACGACTCGTCCAACGGCAACTGGACGGACACCCGGCGGGGACGCATCATCGCCGACGCGAATCCGCTGGCGATCTCCAGCGGGTTGTCGAGCATCGGGGAAGCCAACATGGGCGATCCCGCGACGCTCACCGACTTCATCCAGTGGGGCGCCGCGACCTATCCGGCCGAGAAATACATGCTGGTCCTGTGGGACCACGGCGGCGGGACCGACGGCGTCTGCTGGGACGAGACGGACGGCGGCGACCACCTGACCGTGCCCGAGGTCGGCCTCGCCCTCGCCGATTCGGGCTACTCGATGGACATCGTCGGATTCGACGCCTGCCTGATGGGCATGCTCGAGCAGGCCTACGAAATCCGCGACGACGGCGACGTGATGGTCGCCTCCGAGCAGACGATTCCCTGGGACGGCTGGTCCTACGACACGTTCCTCGCCGATCTCAGCGCCGATCCCGGCCAGGATGCGGCCACCCTCGCCTCCTCGATCATCACCCGCTACGCGGAATCCTACGGCGGCGCGGAGACGCTCTCGTCGGTCGACCTCACGTCCGTCGGCGCCGCGCCCGACCAGGCGGCGGGCGCGCTGGGCGATTTCGTCTCGCTCGTGATGAGCGATGCGGACATGGACGATTACAACCGCCTCCAGCAGCACCGACAGGACGCGGCGTTCTTCACGGACACGACGTTCCGCGATCTCGGGACGTTCCTCGAAGGGGCTGCGACGGACGTGGACCTCGCCGCTCCGCTCGCCGCCGCCGCCCAGACCGCGCTGGACGCCTACAACGCGGCCGTGCTGGACAACCACTCCGGACCGGGCGAAGGCGCCACGGGAATGTCGATTTACTTCCCGGCCATCGGCGTACCGCCGGCCTCGGACTACATGACCGGCGGCATGGATCTGCTTGCCGACACGCAGTGGGACGAGTTCCTCGAATGGTGGGAGATCGGCCCGCCGCCGGTGGTGCCCGGAAGCGTCGAGGGCGAGATCTGGTCCGACGGGAATGCGGACGGCGTCCGCGACCCCGGCGAGGATCCCCTGCCCGGCTGGACCGCCTTCCTGGACATGAACGACAACGGGGCACTGGACCAGGACGCCGGCAAGACCGTCCGCTCCATGGACGTGCCCAAGGCGATCGAGGACTACGAGACCGCGACGTCCCAGGCGCTCGTCCGTTCGGCCTCGGGGGTCATCTCCGACGTCAACGTCACTTTCGACATTGACCACACCTGGGACAACGACCTCGAGGCCTATCTCATCAGCCCGAGCGGACGCCGCATCCTGCTGTTCAGCCGCGTGGGCGGGTCGGGCAACGACTTCTCGAACACCACGCTCGACGACGAGGCGGAGCTTTCCATCGAGAGCGGCGTGGCCCCGTTCACGGGCAGCTACCGCCCGGTCGGCGACCTGTCGGTCTTCGACGGTGAGAATCCCGAGGGCGTCTGGCTGCTCGAGGTTTCCGATCTGGCGGGTTTCGACCAGGGCTGGCTGAACGCCTGGTCGCTGGAGTTCATGCTTTCCGAGCCGTCAGCGGTTACGGACGCCGACGGCGAGTACCTGATCGAGGACGTGATTCCCGGCGACTATCGCGTCCGCGAGGTGATCCAGCCGGCATGGACGCAGACCTTCCCCGCGGCCGGGCATCACGACGTTACCGTGGTCAGCGACGCAACGGTGTCGGACGTGCGGTTCGGCAACCTGGACGCCCGGCCGGAGGCGTTCGACCAGGCGGTCGCCGTGGACGAGGACCAGTCCGTGGACGTCACGCTGACCGCGACCGACGACGCCACCGCATCGGACGACCTGACCTACGCCGTCGCCGTCGAGGCGGAGCACGGGACCGTCGCCCTGGTCGGCGGCGTGGCGACGTATGTACCCGAGGAGGACTACAACGGCCCGGACAGCTTCCAGTTCGTCGCCATTGACGACGGCAATCCCGCGGGCTCGGGCGAGGACGTCGGTACGAGCGACCCCGCGACCGTGACGATCACCGTGAACCCGGTCAACGACGCCCCGACGGCGATTGATCAGACCCTGACGGCCGACCAGGCGACGCCGATCGTGTTCGACCTGGCCGGGACCGACCTCGAGACGCCGGTGGGCGACCTGCAGTACGCGGTCTCGACGCCCCCGGCGCACGGAACGCTCATCGTTGTAGACGGGACGGCGACCTACACGTCGCACGTGGGATACGAGGGGGTGGACACGTTCGAGTTCGTCGTCACCGACGACGGAGAGCCCGCCGGCAGCCACGCCAACCCCGGCGACGAGACCAGCGCCCCCGGCGTCGTGACGATCGGCATCGCCCGCAAGCTGGTGGCGGACGACGACGCCGACGTCGAGATTCCCCTCGGCGGCGGCGACTGGGCGGAAATCCGCCTCAAGGGTCCGGGCGCCGTCACGGTGTACGACCTGGCCTACCTCGGCCTGCCGGATTCCCTGGACGTGACCCGCATGGTCATCACCGGGGCGACCGACAAGACGAAGTTGTCGGTCAAGTCCGATCGTCCGTTGAACGTCGGGAAGGTCGAGATGGGCGGCGGCGTGATGAACCGGTTCGACGGGCGCGACGTGAATCTCCGCGGCGACCTGGACGCGGCGGGCGGGATCATCGAGAAGGTCCAGCTCCTCTCCGCCCGCGACGGTACGCTGCGGTTCGGCGGGCTCGTGGGACGCAGCGACGAGATCGACCTGCGGATCGAGCAGGCGGTCGACGTCAGCGTCCTGTCGGTCCGACCGATCAAGAAGCTCCAGGTCGGCGACTGGCAGGACGTGGACGCCGCGGACGAGACGATCCAGGCGCCGCGGATCGACAAGGTCAAGATCGACCGCGACCTCGGCGCCGGCTTCGTGCTCGGCGGCGCGGGCGAATCGCTCGGCAACGCGAAGATCGGCGGCGCTCTGCGGGGCGACTCGCAGATCGCCGGAGACGTCGGAAAGCTCAAGCTCGGCTCGCTGCGGGCGGACTTCGAAGTTGCCGGGAATCTCAAGAAGGTGAAGGTCGACGACGTTCTGGCGATCATGCCCCCGGTCGACGGGGAGATGGGCGCCCTGGACGTCGGCGGCGAGACGAAGGTCAAGGCGTCGAACATGAAGATCGACTTCCGCGACGCCCGGCTGTTCACGCGCGAGACGGACGCCTACTCCATCGAGCGGCTGCGCCGCTACGACGATCCGGCCGCCTGGTGGGAGTACGACATCGCGGTCGACAACGGCTCCAGCGCCACGCCGGAACAGTCGTCGGTCGTCGTCAAGGGCAACAACGTCGAGCACTACCGGGAGCTGGCGACCTCCTACGGATGCGTGACCGAGACGTGGCGGTCCGATGAGAAGGGCACCTCGCTGTGCCGATGGCTGATGGACTGGCATGGCGATCAGAAGCTCTGGCTGGCGATGCGCGACCCCATGACGGTCGGCGTCGAGGAGGTCGGCATGGGGGGCTCGCACGTCGTCTCGTCCGATTTCCTCGGTCGGACGACAATGGACGTCCAGGGCGTCAACGTCACCGGCGATATCGCCGGAACCGCCACGATGGAGACCACCCTCCTCGGCCACGAGCAGGTCACCGTCCCGACCGGCACGTATCTCACGGTCCAGGGCGAGACGGAGCTGACGATGAGCGGGACCGTCGAGTTCTGGTACCACGGGTGCTTCTACTACGGGCAGGTCGACATCACCCAGACGCAGGAGTGGTGGGCGGCCCCGGGAGTCGGCGTGGTCCAGGGCGCGACGGAGGTGTCCGTTGACATCAAGACGATCGGCAGGCTGGGCATGTCCCACGACGCGAAGATCGAACGGACGCTGACCGACTTCGCCTGACGCGAGGGCGACCCGACAACCCCAGACAGCCCCGCCATTACGGTCTTGGGTTGCGTCAGTCCCTGTCGGGGCGATTGTCCATGCCCCAGGGCGAGCGGCAACGGAGCTGTGGGGATACGGCTATGCGCTGACGGCTGCCGGCTGCGGACTACCGCACCAGACAGGCCGGACCCTGAACTGGGGCACATCTTCATCGGGGCATGCTTTGCAAGGGAAGCACGGCGCTAGCGCCCCATTGCGGCCTTCGCGGCGTCGCGGTCGGCGCCGGTGACCTCCGCCAGCAGGCGGAAGAACCCCCGCTTGCGCTGCGAGCGGATCCGCCAGTTCGTCGGCACGCACTGGAAGCCGTTGTCGAAGCCCTCGTCGGACATGCGGTAGTCGAACAGCCCCCACCCCGCGTAGCTTCCCACGGCCGCCAGCATGTGGTTGTCCGGCGCCTCGAAATCGAAGTGGTCGTCCTCGTTGAAGACGATCGGCTGGCCGGCGTAAGCGGGCATGGCGCGGCAGGCGTCGACCATCTCGCGGATCCCGTCCGGCGTCTCGACGCCGTTCCCGTGCAGCAGCAGGAAGTCCGACGCCTTGACCACGTTCGCCGGCGGCAGCGACGCGCCGGCCATGCTCACGCTCACCAGCAGCCGTCCGGCCGGGGAGTCCACGCGCCCGGCGCTCCGCTCGCAGACCCGTCGGATCAGCTCGTCAACGCGGGCCGGCGTCAGCACGTCATGGTCGTACGCGCTGACGTCGATCTCGTTGGCGATCTCGATGAGCACGTGCCGGTCGCCGCGGTCCACCAGCCAGTCCGTCACGGCGTCGGCGCCGCGAAGCACGGCCTGCTCGTCGGCGAGGTGCTGATCCTGCCCGAAGTAGAACAGCCCGAGGATGACGGCGAGGCCGAGCTTATCCGCGCGGTCGAGGATGCGACCGAGCCGGGCCATGTAGTCGGCCCGCAGTGACCCGTCGGCTTCGAAGGCCGAGTTGTGCCATGGCTGGCCGGAGAAGGAATAGCCCTCCGGGCTTCCGCCCTGGAGGTTGATCGTGAACGCGCGCAGCCCGCACGCGTACCAGTCGCCCATCGCCTCGACGAACTCGCGCGTGTTCCGCTCGGGGTCCCACGGGCCGTCGGGGTAGTCCCAGCGGCGGCGCGTCTCGGGGTTCAGGTCGTCGAAGATTCCCTGGACGAGCCGGGCGTTCATCAGAAGACCCTCGATCTTCATGCCCTTGTACGACCGGCCGGGACAGGTGGGGGCCCCGTTGATGAGGAAGGCGTCGCCGTCGATGCTCACGGTGGTTCGGGAAGTCATGCGGGCATGATACCGGGCTATCGGGCGCGTGCAACGCTCCTGCGCCTGCCAGAACGCGCTGCGCGCTGTGCGCCGACGGACATTCTGGCATGCGCCCGGCCGGGGCTTATCGAAAGAAGTTCCGTGCTATCAGGAGTTTACCGTTGTGGCATCGAGTTTGCAAAATCGATATGCGGACACCCGGCGCTATCATGACGTCGGGCAGAGACATGGAGTTCCGAGAACGCTGCCATTCGAAAGGAGCCGAAAGCAATGGCGACATTCACCTGGCCGGGCGGGTTGGACCCCTTCGTCGGACTGCGGTATCTGCAGCGCGAGCTGGACCGCTTCGCGGGTCGCGGGGCGGGCGAGTCGCGCCGCGTGGGCGGAGGCAACTACCCGCCGATCAACGTCTACTCCAGTCCGGAGAAGATCGTCGTGCAGTGCGAGGTGCCGGGCGTCAGCGCCGAATCGCTGGACCTGTCGATCACCGGCGAGACGCTCGTCCTCAAGGGCGAGAAGGCCCCCACGGCCGAGGAAGACGACGTCCGCTACCAGCGCCGCGAGCGCGGGCTGGGCGCCTTTCAGCGCACCGTCGTGCTGCCCGACGCCGTGAACCCCGACAAGATCGACGCGAAGCTGGACGCCGGCGTGCTCACCGTCACGCTGCCCAAGAGCGAGTCCGCCAGGCCGCGACAGATTCCCGTCAAGTGACGCCGCACTGAAGGAGCGATCCCATGGCCGAGAAGAACAACGAAAAGCCCAAAGACGAGAAGATCTCCGTAAAGGCTGAGCCCGCGCACCGGCGTGAGCCCGAGGAGCCGACCTACACCCCGCTGGTCGACATCTACGAGACCGCCGACGGCACGACGGTGCTCGAGGCGGAGGTGCCCGGCGCTTCGCCCGGCAGCGTCGACCTCCGCGTCGAGAAGGGCGTGCTGACCATCTACGCTGACGGCAGGATGTCGCCGCCCGGCGAGGAGTTCACCGAGACCTACCGCGGATTCGTCGGCGGTCAGTACCACCGCGCGTTCGCCCTCAGCGACGAGATCGACCGCGAGGCGATCGAGAGTTCGCTCTCCGACGGCGTGCTGACCGTCCGTCTGCCCAGAGCGGCGGCCGCCAAGACCCGCAGGATCGAGATCAAGCAGGGCTGACCGGACGCGCCGCGGGCGGCGCCCACCGGTCGGCGAGGCGCAGACGGACGGCCCACGCGCGCGGTTGATTTCACCCGGCCGCGCGCGTACCATGCGCTCGACGCCCGCAGGATACCCCAACGCAAGGAGCTACACGTGAGCGCGGAGCACGTTCTTGAGGTTAACGACGACAACTTCGAGCAGGAAGTCGTGAACGCCGATCAGCCCGTCCTGGTGGACTTCTGGGCCGAGTGGTGCATGCCCTGCAAGATGCTCGCCCCCACGGTCGAGGAGCTCGCCGGCGAGTACGAAGGGCGGATGAAGGTCGCCAAGATGGACACGGACGAATCGCGCGAGACCGCGATGAAGTTCGGCATCTCCGCGATCCCGACGCTCATCCTGTTCAAGGGCGGCGAAGTGGCCAAGAAGTTCGTCGGCGTGCAGAGCAAGCAGGACCTCAAGGCGGCTATCGACGAGGCGCTGTAGCGCGGGGGTCGCCGGGCGCTGCCGTCCGCGCCGTTCCCGGAAGGATCGATACGATGCGATCGGTCTCACGCGATGAAATGCGGAGCATCGACGCCTGCGCCATTGACACGCTCGGCGTGCCCGGCGTCGTGCTCATGGAGAACGCCGGGCGCCGCTCGGCTGACGTGGTCGACGATCTGCTCGACGAGGCAGGCGGCGATTCGGTCGCGGTGGTCGCCGGGGCGGGCAACAACGGGGGCGACGGATTCGTCGTCGCGCGCCACAT
>CAZADC010000156.1:7301-8027 GCA_964483755.1 uncultured Planctomycetaceae bacterium
CGTCAATCTTCGCGCGCCTGCGCTCATCTCGAGCGTCGTCGCGCGCCACATGATGATCCGCGGGCGGCCGTGCGCCGTGTTCCTCGTGGCCGATCCGGAGAAGCTCTCCGGCGACGCGGCCGTCAACTTCCGCATTCTGCAATCCCTCGATGCCGATGTGCACGCCCTCTCCGACGACGAGATGGACGGGCTCGCAGATCGCCTGCGGGAGTGCGACGTCGTCGTCGACGCCGTCGGCGGGACGGGCATCAGCGGCGCGTTGCGCGGCGCCATGGCCGCGGCGGCCGAGGGGATCAACGCCGCCGGACGGGCCGTCGTCGCGCTCGACATCCCCACCGGGCTCGACTGCGACACCGGTCGGGCGGAAGGGGCGTGCGTGAAGGCGAGCCGGACCGTCACGATGGCCTGCCGCAAGAAGTGCTTCGACGTCGCCGGCGCGGCCGAGTACACCGGCGAGGTGATTGTGGTGGACATCGGCATCCCGGCCGAGCGGGTCGCCCGCCGCGCCGGGGTCATCTGAACGGCGGCAAGCTCGCCGGATTGCCTCCGGCGCCGGGTTGTCGAGCGTGCGGTAGCGTGGTGGTCTCTCCGGGCGACCACGAGCGTCTTCCGGGAGCGCTCCGCAGGGGGCGCGGCGCGGGCACGGACGCACATTTGGCTCTCGTCGCACGCGGCGTTACCCTATAATGCAAACTCGTGACCCGCCGCCGACTTTCCGACGTAATA
>CAZADC010000157.1:0-7991 GCA_964483755.1 uncultured Planctomycetaceae bacterium
CCACCACGCCGCCGCCTACGAGCGCAACCGCGACGCGTACCTGGCCCGCCTGGACGAGCTGGATGCCGACTACCGCCGGCGCCTGGCGGACGTCGACGGCCGGGCGTTCGTGACCTACCACGCGGCCTTCACGTACGTCGCCCGTCGCTACGGGCTGGAGGCCGAATCGCTCCACTCGCCTGACGCCGGGGGCTTCGGGGCCGGACGCCTGGAGCGCATGGCCGAGTTCATCCGCGACCACGACGTGCACGCGATCTTCGTCGAGCCGCAGTTTCCGCGCGAGCGCCTGGAGTCGCTGGCCGAGCGGACGGGTGTCGCTGCCGGCGCCCTCGACCCGCTGGGCGACCCCGCCCGCCCTGGATACGACAGCTACCTCGCCATGATGCGGAGCAACCTGGACGCCCTCGTCGAAGCGCTGAACCGTTGACAAACCGGCCGCGACGGCCCGCCCGCCGCGCCCAATCCGACAAGTCGCGCGACCATTTTTGGCTGCGGCACGTAAACAGGATATAATCACGCTGTGATACACGCGGGTCGCGGGCGCCGGAGGGAGCGGACATCCCGGGCGAGCCCAGGGTCCTCGGCGCCTCGCGGCCCTGCATCGGGGCGTTGGCCTGAGCGCCCCCCCGCAATCGCCACGGAGAACGTTCTTGCAGGAGTTGACGTTTCGGGGGGACCGTCGTAGATTCCCCGCTTTCCGCCCCACGGCCGACGTGTAACACACGGGCCCGGAGAGGAATCAGATGGCGCAGAGCGAGCTTACATCCAGGGATGTCCGGAAGCTCTCGGACACGCGCGAGCTGATGGAGCGCGAGTGGGCGCCGTGCCGTTACAATTGCCCCGTTCACGCCGACGTTCGCGCGTACGTCGAGCTCGCCGCCCGCGGGCATTTCCGCGAGGCGATCGACGTCATCCGCGAGCGCCTCCCGTTCGCGTCGGTCTGCGGACGCATCTGCCATCACCCCTGCGAGGCGAACTGCCGGCGCGACGGCGTCGACGAGGCCGTCGCCATACGAGAGATCAAGCGATTTGTCGCCGAGACGCAGGGCGCCGAGGGCGCGACCGTCCTCAAGGTCCCGCAGGACAAGGCGCGCGTGGCGATCGTCGGCGCGGGACCCGCGGGCATGGCGGCCGCGCTCGAGCTGGCGCGCCTCGGCTACCGCCCCACCGTCTTCGAGAAGTTCCCCGTCGCCGGCGGCATCCCCGCCACGGCGATCCCGAAGTACCGTCTCCCGGCCGACGTGATTCAGCAGGACGTCGACTGGATATGCGCCCACGGGGTCGAGGTCGTCACCGGAGTCGAGATCGGCAGTGACCGGACCATCGAGGACCTGCTCGACGACGACTTCGAGGCCGTTCTGATCGCCACCGGTCTGGCGAAGAGCCGATCTCTCCCGATGCCCGGCGCCGACCACGAGCGCGTCTATCCCGTGCTGGAGTACCTGACGGCGGCCCGGTTCGACCGACCCATGCCGGTCGGCGACGACGTGCTGGTCATCGGCGGTGGCAACGTGGCGATGGACGCCGCCCGCACGGCCGTGCGGCAGGGCGCCGGTCGTGTCCGCGCGATGTGCCTGGAGGACCCCGACGAGATGCCCGCCTGGTCGTGGGAGCAGGAAGAGGCGATCGAGGAGGGCGTGAGCTTCATCCACCGCCGCGGGCCGACGGAGGTGCTCATCGGCGACGACGGCGCCGTCACCGGCGTGCGGACGCGGAAAGTCACGCGCGTCTTCGACGACGAAGGCCGCTTCGCACCCGAATACGACGACGGCGACGTTTCGGACGTCGAATGCGACACGGTCATTCTCGCCATCGGGCAGACGGCGGACCCGGGCTTCCTGAAAGGCAGCGGGCTCGATACCGACGACCGCGGGCGCATGAAGTACGACCCACACACGCAGCGCACCAGCCGCGAGAACGTCTTCGCGTGCGGCGAGATCGTTACCGCGCCGGGCTCGGCCGTCGAGGCGTGCGCCTCCGGTCAGCGGGCGGCGCGGGCGATGCACATGCACCTGTCCGGACAGACCGTCGAGCTGGACGACGAGCTTCCGCCGGTGATCGACGAGATCGCCGAAGAGACGGCCGGGAAGGTGCTCAAGACCGAGCGCAACGCGGTCACGATGCGTCCCGCCGCCGAGCGGCGCACCGACAGCGAGCCGATCGACGAGACCTACTCCGTCGAGGCCGCGCTGCGCGAGGCGCGGCGCTGCATGAGCTGCGGCGGCGGCGCGGAGGTGCTGGTCGACAAGTGCGCCGCCTGCCTGACGTGCCTGCGGGTGTGCCCGTTCGACGTGCCGCAGGTCACCGACGTCGCGCGGATCAGCTCGACGCTCTGCCAGTCGTGCGGGATGTGCATCGTCGAGTGCCCGACGAACGCGATCGTCGCGCGGAGCTGGGACGTCCGCGGGCTGGACCGCGAGACGGCCAAGGCGATCCGCGGCGACGGACGGAAGATCGCCGCATATGTCTGCGGGCACCACGCCCCCGCGGCCGCGTGGAGCGGCGAAGCGTCGGACAGAGTTCCCGGCGTCGCCGAGCTGTACCTGCCGAGCATGTCGCGCCTCGGCGTGCAGCACATCCTCCACGCGCTGGAGAGCGGCGCCGAGGGCGTGATCGTGGTGGCGTGCGACATCGGCGCCGACCGCTACCCGAACGCCACCGAGCGCGTGCGGAAGCGCGTCGCGCAGGCCCGCGAGCTGATCGAGGAGATCGGCCTGCCGGGCGACAAGGTGCAGCTCGTCGAGACGGCGAGCGAAGGTCGCGCCGCCATGCGCGAGTCGATGACGACAGCCGCGGACGCAATCCACGCCGCCGGCAAGGAGTGACACAGCAGCGTGTTGGCCCATGAGTAGTGCGGTGTTTTGTGAGTAGCGCGGTGTCCTTCCCAGGGCACCGCGCGGGACGATAAGGCGCGGCGGCCTGGGAAGCCCGCCGCGCAGCCGGAGCAGAGCAGCGCACAGCCGTACCGCAGCAGACTGACGACTACCCCAACCGTCCGCCGGCCTCGGCCGGGACGGAGGAGATGACACGATGATCGTTGCCGAACGCAAGCCGATGGACGAAATCCTGGAGATGATCTCGGGTCGCCGGAAGGTGCTCGTGGTCGGGTGCGGCGGATGCGTGGCCGTCTGCCTGACCGGCGGGGAGAAGCAGGCCGAGCTGCTCGCCAGCCAGATCAAACTTTCCCGTGCGCAGGGCGGTGAGCCGGTCGAGGTCGATTTCGACTGCGTCACCCGCCAGTGCGAGCGGGAGTTCTTCGAGGAGCTCGAGCACGCCCCCGGCGACTACGACGCGGTAATCTCGATCGCCTGCGGCGCCGGCATCCAGTACATGGGCGAGATCTACCCCCACACGCCCGTCCTGCCCGGGATGAACACGACCTTCCTCGCTTCGAACGTCGGCAAGGGCATCTGGGAGGAGTACTGCCGCGGGTGCGGCGACTGCGTGCTCGCCTGGACCGGCGGAATCTGCCCCGTCGCGAAGTGCTCCAAGAGCCTGATCAACGGCACCTGCGGCGGGACGGACGACGGCAAGTGCGAGGTCGATCCCGACATGGACTGCGGATGGCTGCTGATCTACAGGCGCCTCGCCGAGCTGGGCCGCCTGGACGAGTACACGAAACGCCGCCCCTTCCGCGATCACCGCAAGGACCGCGGCGGCGGCGTGCGGCGGCTCGTGCTGGCCGAGATGACCGAGGACGAAGACGAAGCCGAGGAGAGCACCAATGGCTGAACCCGTCAGCAGACTGCAGGAAGCGCTCGACGCCGGAGAATTCGTCGTCACCGGCGAGATCGGACCGCCCAAGGGCGTCAACGTCCAGCCGGTCATCCACGAAGCCGAGGACTACCTCAAGGACGCCGTCACCGCCGTCAACGTGACGGACATTCAGACGGCCGTCATGCGGGCGGGCTCGCTCGTCGGCAGCAAGCTCCTGATCGACAAGGGCATCGAGCCGGTCTTCCAGATGGTCTGCCGCGACCGCAACCGCCTGGCGCTGCAGAGCGACCTGCTGTCGGCCTACATCCTCGGCGTGCGGAACGTGCTGGCGCTGACGGGCGACCACGTGACGCTCGGCGATCACCCCGGCGCCAAGCCGGTCTACGACCTGGACTCGGTCAGCCTGCTGGAGGCGATCGGCCGGCTCGAGGCGGGCACCGACCTCGGCGCGGACATGAAGGGCAACCCCAACGAGCTCGACGGCGCGCCGACGTTCTTCAAGGGCTGCTGCGTGACGCCCTGCACCGAGGAGGTCGAGCCGCAGATTCTCAAGCTCGAGAAGAAGGTCGCCGCCGGGGCCCAGTTCGTCCAGACCCAGGCCGTCTACGACCCGGCCGCCTTCGAGAGCTTCATGAAGCGCGTCGAACACCTCGACGTGCCGGTCCTCGTCGGCATCGTGATGCTCAAGAGCGCCGGGATGGCGAAGTACATGAACCGCGGCGTGCCGGGCGTCGTCGTGCCGGACGAGATCATCCAGCGCCTGAGCGACTGCGAGAAGGCGGACCGCAAGAAGGTGTCCGTCGACATCGCGGCCGGACTCGTCCGCGACATGAAGGACATGTGCCGCGGCGCTCACCTGATGACGCTCGGCTGGGACGACTGCGTGCCGCAGATCATCGAGCAGGCGGGTCTGAAGTAACGGGCGACGACGTGCGAAGCCCCCGTATCTCCCATCCTTCTGCGTGCAGAAGCGAGCTGCGCGGCGCTCCGGCGCCGCCATCCTGATTCCGGGTCCCGAGCTCCGAGCTTCGAACCGCTTGCTGAGCCTTGGCCTGTGAACTCCGAGCTTCTCTTCACCCCACGGTCGCGGCGACGCGGCAGGACGGCTCACGCTCGAAGAGCGGCGTCTCATCGCTCGCCGGGCCGGCATCCTCCGGTGCAGGCCGGTGGTGTCTCTCGTCATCGGCGACGGGGACCGCTATCGCCCGTTTCGCCGGGCGGTCGGCTTCGGCCGCCTGTGGCTCGGCCGCGGGCGCCTTCGCAACGGGCGGTTCGGCGGGGGTGAGCCGGCGGAGGTAGGCCTGGAGGTCCTCGACGTCGAACTCGGCGAGGAATTCGGGCGCCGCGGTGTGATTGAGCGACAGAATCTCGTCGATGGTCTGGCGTTTGGTCATGTCGTCCTTCCCTGGACCGGGCGCCGACCTGCAGGCCGGACTGCCGGGCGAACGGGTATACGTATCGGCGGGGCGACGCGGAAAACTTTAGGCCGGGTTGTCCGCCCGCCGGAATCGACTAGAATGCACCGTCTCAACGGAAGGAGTCGCACGTGGAAGAGCGTTTTTTCGTCAAGGAACTGCCCAACGGGCTGACGCTGCTCGCCGAACCGATGGACAACGTGTCGTCGGCGGCGATGTCGCTGGTCCTCCCGGCCGGGGCGGCCTGCGATCCGCCGGAGGCGGCCGGCGCGGCGTCGATCACGGCCGAGTGGTGCATGCGCGGCGCGGGCGACCGCGACTCGCGACAGCTCAACGACGCCCTCGACGACCTGGGCTGTCAGCACGAGGAATCGGTCCGCGGCGAGGAGCTGACACTCACCAGCACCCAGCTCGGGCGCAACCTCCCGAAGGTGCTGGAGATATACGCCGACGTGCTCCGCCGCCCGCGCCTGGCCGACGAGACGTTCGCCCCCTCGCGCCAACTGGTCGCCCAGGACCTCGCAGCCCTGGAGGACGAGCCCGCGCGCAAGTGCATGATGCTCGTGCGGGAGAAGTTCTTCCCCTTCCCGCTGGGGCGCTGCCCGTACGGGACGGGTCAGACGCTCCAGGCCGCCACGGCGGAGACGATCCGCGAGCACGCCGGGCGGAGCTTCGGGCCGTCGGGGGCGATCTTCGCCTTCGCCGGGAACGTGGACCCCGAGGAGCTGGCCCGCCTCGTCGAGCGGCACTTCGGCGACTGGACGGGCGAGCCGCTGACGCCCCCGAAGCCGGCGCCCCAGCCGGCGGGCGTGACGCACGCCGAGAAGGACTCGGCCCAGTCGCAGATCGCCCTGGCCTACCCGTCGGTGACAATCCGCGACGAGCGGTACTATCCCGCCCGGCTCGCCGCGACGGTGCTCTCCGGCGGCATGAGCAGCCGGCTGTTCACCGAGGTCCGCGAAAAGCGCGGGCTGGTCTACCACGTCTCCGCCCGGTACGGCAGCCTGACCGAGCACGCGGGCATCTTCGTCTACGCCGGGACGCGACCGGAGCTGGCGCAGCAGACGCTCGACGTCACCGTCGGCGAGCTGCGGCGACTCGCCGAGGACATCGAGCCCGCCGAGATCGACCGCGCCCGCACCCAGCTCAAGAGCGCCCTGGTCATGCAGAACGAATCCACTTCCGCCCGGGCGGCCCAGCTCGCCGGCGACTGGCGCCACCTGCACCGCCTCCGGCCGCTGGAGGAAATCTCCGACGCCATCGACGCGACCACGCGCGAGCAGGTGCTGGACTACGCGGCCGCGTATCCGCCCGAGCCGATGACCGTCCTGACGATCGGCCCGAAGACCCTCGACATTCCTTCGTCCGCGGAGTGAGCGAACATGGAGTTCAAGCAGTCGCAACTGGATAACGGGCTGACGATCGTGACGGAGGTCAATCCGTCGGCGGCGTCGATGGCGGCGGGGTTCTTCGTCCGCACCGGCAGCCGGGACGAGACGCCCGCCGAGGCCGGCGTCAGCCACTTCCTCGAGCACATGATGTTCAAGGGCACCGAACGCCGCAGCCCGGAGGACGTCAATCGCGAGTTTGACGAGCTCGGCGCGCGCTACAACGCCTCGACGTCCGAGGAGAACACGATCTACTACGGCGCCGTCCTGCCCGAGCACCAGGAGCGCGTGCTCGACCTGTTGTGCGACATGCTCCGCCCGAGCCTGCGGCAGCAGGACTTCGACATGGAGAAGAACGTCATCCTGGAGGAGATCGCCCTCTACGCCGACCGCCCGCAGTTCCGGGTCTACGAGAAGCTCATGGCGACGCACTTCGCCTCCCACCCCCTGGGCAACAGCATCCTCGGCACCGGCGAGACGATCTCCGACCTGACGCGCGACCAGATGCTCGACTACTTCCGTCGCCGCTACTCGCCCGGCAACATCACCGTCGTCGGCGTCGGCAACCTGGACTTCGACGCCTTCGCCGCGAAGGTCGAGGCGATGTGCTCCCACTGGGAGCCCTGTGACGTCGGGCGCGACCTGCCCGAGCCCGCCCGCGACGGCGGCGGGACGTCCGTCGTCACCGATTCGAAGGTCACGCGGGCGCACGTCGGGCTCATGTCGCCCGGACCGTCGGCGCAGGACGAGCGGCGTTACGCGGCCGAGCTGGCCGGGGCGATCGTCGGCGACCACACCGGCAGCCGTCTGTACTACGCGCTGGTCGAGCCCGCCATCGCCGACGAGGCGAGCCTCCAGTACGACCCGTTCGACGGAACCGGCGCGTTCCTGGGGTTCATCTCCGCCGACGCCGACCGGGCCGCCGGGGCGCTGAAGATCGCGCGCGAGCAGATCGCCGGATTCGTCGACGAGGGCCCGACCGACGCCGAACTCCGCGCGGCGAAGAACAAGATCGCCTCGGTCGCCACGACGCGCGGCGAGCTTCCGATGGGACGGCTGGTCTCCGTGGGCGCCGACTGGGTCTACCGCAGGCAGTACGTCCCGCTGGCCGAGGACATCGAACGCCTGTTCGCCGTGACGCGCGACGACGTCGCCGCCGTGGCGCGGGACTTCGACATGTCCGCACTGACGGTGCTCGGGCTCGGGCCGATGGAGGCGCTTTGACCGCCCGGCGCGCCCAGGACGACGCGCTCGCCGGGCGGCGGGTGACCGTCGTCGGGCTCGGGCGCTTCGGCGGCGGGCTGGGCGTCACGCGATGGCTGGTCGCACAGGGCGCCCGGGTGACCGTCTCCGACGCCGCACCGCCGGAGGCGCTCGCCGACTCCGTCGCGAAGCTCGCCGACCTGGACGTCGCGCTCCACCTCGGCGGGCACGAGGAGGCGGACTTCCTCGACGCCGACCTGCTGGTCGT
>CAZADC010000158.1:0-7976 GCA_964483755.1 uncultured Planctomycetaceae bacterium
GTTGCGGACGGATTCGATGGTCTCCTCGGGCATGGGGGTGCCCGCGGTCTCCATGATGTCGACGCCCGCCTCGCAGACGGTCCAGTCGATCGTGCCGGCACCGGGGGTCTTCGTCAGCGCGGCGTCCATGCAGCGTCGCGCGGCGACGGCCAGCTCCGGGCCGGTCCCGTCGCCGGTGATGAGCGTTGCGGTGTGCGTTGCCATGCAGTGGGTCCTTTCGTGTCGCGAAACGGCGAGCCGGGAATCCTACCAGCCCCCCGCGGCCGTTTCAACCGGCATGGCCGCGCGAAGCCGTGGGCGCGTGCTGCGGGGCCCGGCCGTCATCGACCGAGCCCCGCGAAATCGCACGTTGAGGCGCGCCTCGGCGCCGCAGGCCGGCGCTTACAGCCCGGCGAGCTTCTCGATCAGGTCGGCGGTGCGGTTCGAGTAGCCCCACTCGTTGTCGTACCACATGGTCACCTTCACCATGTCGCCGTCCATCACCATCGTGTTGTTCGAGTCGAAGATGGAGCTGTGCGGGTTGTGGACGATGTCCGAGGAGACAATCTCGTCGGTGACGTACTCGATGATGCCCTTCATCGGGCCCTCGGCCGCCTTGCGGATCGCCTCGTTGACCGCCTCGATGCTCGTCTTCTTCTCGACAGTCACCGTCAGGTCGGTGATCGAGCCGACCGGGATCGGCACGCGAAGCGCGAACCCGTCCAGCTTGCCGTTCAGCTCGGGCATGACCTTGCCCACCGCCGTGGCGGCGCCGGTCGTCGTCGGGACGATATTGACGGCCGCGGCGCGGGAGCGGGTCTTCTTCGAGTGGATCTGGTCCAGAATGTTCTGGTCGTTCGTGTACCCGTGACAGGTGGTCATCAGGCCCTTGACGATCCCGAAGGTCTCGTTGAGGACCTTCGCCACCGGCGCCAGCGAGTTGGTGGTGCAGGAGGCGTTGGAGACGCACTTGTCGTCGGCGGTGATCTTGTCGTCGTTGACGCCCATCAGCGCCATCTTCGCCGGACCGCCCTTGGTCGGCGCGGAGATGACGACCTTCTTGGCGCCGGCGTCGAGATGGCTGTCGTAGCCGGGCTTCTCGTCGGTCTTTCCGCTGGTGAAGATGCCGGTGGACTCGAGTGCAACCTCGACGCCCATCTCGCCCCACGGAAGCTGCGCCGGGTCGCGCTCGGACAGGACCTTGATCTCCTTGCCGTTGACGACCAGCGCGTCCTGCTTCGCGACGACCTTGCCCGGGAAGCGTCCCTGGGTAGAGTCGTACTTGAGCAGGTACGCCAGCATGTCGGCGTCGGCGAGATCATTGATCGCCGCGACCTCGAAGCGGTCCGGGTGGTCCGCCATCGCACGGAACGCCAGTCGGCCGATCCGTCCAAACCCGTTGATGCCTACCTTCACTGCCATGAGAGTTTCTCCCTTCTCGTCGTCTCGTCGGTGTCTCGGCCCGCCGCGTGCGGGCGATCGGGTGCTTCCGGGGTCCCTGCGGTCCGCGCAGGGCCGCACAAAGTAGCTGCAGTGGCGCCCCCTGTCAATCCCATTCGTAGCGCCGGCGCGAGGCGATTTCAATCGCCCGGCGGAATTGTCCCGCATCTCCTTGGCAATTCAGGCGTTCAAAGCTATCGTACAGTTGCACGTGGATTCCGCAGAACCCCGGACCGGAGCCCGACATGACGCAGGAACCGTCCCCGCCGACCGAAACACCCGCCGCCCATCCCTCCGACCGCGTCGAGTGCCCCGCCTCGCGCGACCCGGCGCTCCGCCGGTTCATCGTGGCCGCCATCCTGCTGGCGCTCGGGCTGTGGTGCATCTACGACGTGGTCACCGGCAAGTACCAGTACGTCGACCCGGGCGTCGACATCAACGCCTTCCTCAAGTGGGCGTTCAACACCTTCGCGCCGATCATCCTCATCCCGCTCGGACTGTACCTCGTGATCTCCACGTGGCTGATGCTGCGCCGCGTGCTCGTCGCCGACAATGAAGGACTGGGGTACGTCGGCAAGCCGAAGATCCGCTGGGACGACGTCGAGCGGGTGGACGCCTCCCGCCTCCAGTCCAAAGGCTACCTCTACATTCACCACGGCACGGACGAGGAGCTCACGCTCGACTCGTGGAAGCTCAAGAACTTCCGGGCGCTGGTGACGCTCATCGAGGACAAGGTCCCGGACGAGAAGCTCGACTACGGCGAGGAAGCCTGACGGCGGCGCGCCCGGCGGCGGGACCGCTGACGCCCCCCGCCCGATCCGCACGCAGGCCGTCCACACTTCGAACCGAACGAGGGAGAAGCCCCGATGAGCCGCCCCGCGTCCAGCCGTTCCGTCGCCGACCGCCGGGCCGACCGCACGTTCCCGTCCGTGTTCCAGGCGTGGAACCGCGCCGACAACCTGCCCAACGAGGACCGCTGGGCAACGATGGCGCGTCACGACCTCGCGTGGGTCTCGCCGGGCCAGCTCGCCCTGCGATGGGACGCCGAAACCTCCGGGCTGGGCGAGTCGTTCACGCCCGAGAGCGTCAAGACGGCGCTGAAGCGGCGGGCGAAGCTCCTGGAGCTGAACCCGAACATCATCCTCCTTGCCGAGATCCGCTACCGCGACGCCGGGCGGGGCTTCCTGCCGAAGGGGCATCGGTGGTGGAAGCGCGACGCCGACGGCGAGTGCGTCGCCGGCTGGGTCGAGGGCGGGCACCTGCAGCTCGATTTCGCGAATCCGGAGTACCGGGAGCACGTCGCCCGCCAGGCCGCGGCGGCCGTGGGGTGCGGCGTGTTCGACGGCGTCATGCTCGACTGGTGGCGCGACGACGACCAGCGCGTCGCGCTCGCCCGCGCCGTCCGCGAGGCGATCGGCCCGGACGCGGCGATCGTCGTCAACACCAACGATCGCACCTGCCCCGACAGCGCCGAGTACGTCAACGGGCTGTTCATGGAGTGCACCGTCACCGACCGCCCGGAAAAGTGGCGGGTCATCGCCGAGACGCTCGCCTGGGCGGACGCGAACCTGCGGGAACCCCGACTCAACTGCCTCGAAACCTGGTACCACACCTCGCGGGACGACCTGCACCTGATGCGCGCGACGACCGCCCTGGCGCTGACGCACTCGGACGGATACTGCCTGTTCTCGGACCCCAACCCCCTGCCGACGCCGGACCACCTGCACGACTGGTACGCGTTCTGGGACGCCCCCCTCGGCCGTCCGCTGGGCGACGATGAGACGAGAACGCCGCCGGTCCTTTACGAGCAGTGGAACCAGGATGCGCCCATGCCGGCCGAGAAGGTCACGCTCGTCTCGCGCGAGTTCACCCACGGCACGGCCGTCTACAACCCGACGGACTCGGCGGCGATGGTGCTCGTGTTTGACGAGCTGCGTGTCAGCGCCGCAACAGGGCTGCGGGCGAAGAAGCACTACCTCGGCAACCCGGACGGCGACATCTACCTGCTCGCGAAGTAGAGGCGGCGGTTCGATCCTCTCATGCGCGGGCGCGGGACCGACCGGCGGCGTGCTGGTACTCTTTGACCTTCCGCGTGATGATCTCGAGCGCCTTGTGCCCTTCGCTCGTGTGGGCGAGGTCGATGAACTGGAAGCCCAGCAGCGCCTCGTCCGCCTTGCGCTCGGCATGACGGAACTGGGCATCGGCGTAGAGCGTCTCCCGCGCCGGACCGAAGGACAGGCGCACGCCGACGGTATCGCCGGCGTCCAGCGCCTCGGCCGCGTTGGGCGAGACGCTCAGCAGGAAGCCCCCGGCGCTGAGATTGCGGACCTGCCCGGTCCACACCGGCGTGGTCGACGACGCGCCCGACGGCTCGTTCTCGCGCCCGCCCAGCCAGAACGACGCGCGAACGACGCGGTTTTCGGGCACGTCGGCGCGCGTGTAGGCGCGGCGCTGGAGACGGCGCATCTTCGTCGGACGGCAGACGCTCAGCACGCGAACGGACGCGCCGTCCTCCAGCGGCATCGTCTCGTACCCGGCGACCACCGCGTTGAAGATGTGCTTGTGATGCTTGATCTTGAAGCTGAGCCCGAGCTTCTCGGCCGGGGTGAACTCGTACTGCTCACCCTCGCCGCCGGACGGCGGCTCGATCCACAGCCGTTCCTCGCTCACCCGAAGCGCCCTGGTCTGCAGGTTGACCCACCGGTCCCCTCGACGGATGGACACGGTCATCGGCACGCGTTTCTCTACGGCGGTGTCGATCGCCTCGTTGACCCGGCAAATGTCCAGCTCTTCCAACGTAGACATCGTCTCTGCGCCTCCCTGATCGCACCATGTGCGGTCCGACTGCCGACCCTGTCTATCTGTCGGGAATCCCGGGCAAGCACTTGAGCAGTGCCCGCCGGCAATTCTGCCGGCTCCGGGCACGTGGGTAATGGTAAACCGGATCAGGGATCGCCCCACGGCGATCCAAGGGGATCGTCTGAGGTGGCACAGGGCCGCGGACGACGGTCTACGGCGCGACCGGGCGGGTGGCGGCGGGCGACGTCGACGGCATCCTGCCCGACGCGACGATCGCCTCCCAGAGCGGGCGGAGATTCATCTCCAGCACGACGTACCCCCTGCCGGCCTCCATCGGCTCGCCCGGGCCGCGGTCGCTCGGACCGGCGGCTTCGACGAGTTCGTCCAGTCGGCGGGCGTGGGACGGGTCGGCGTCCGCCCAGTCGGCGACCGACGCGCCGCCGGCCAGGCGCAGCGAGCGGACCTCGGCCAGCAGCTCTCGCCTCGCGATCGGCTCGGCCGATTCAAGGGCCGCCGCTTCGCCGCCTTCTTCCAGCGGCGCCGAGCCCACTCCGCGGACGCTCCCGGCGATCCACGGCGGCGCCTCGCGGAGCAACCGCACCCGACGAAGAACGTCCGGCGGCACTCCGTGGACCTGCTCCACCGGCGGCGCGCCGTACCCGGAGGCCGAGAGCATCGCATTCGGCGCCTTGACGATCAGTTCCTCCAGCCAGTCCATCTCCGCCGATCGCCCCGCCCCGGCCGTCCGCGCGCGGCTCGCGACGGAGGCGTAGACGGTCCGCAGGGGCGCCTCGACGCGAACCTCCACGATCGGGGCGTCCTCGGCGTAGCGGATGCCCGTCGCCCGGGCCCCCGGCAGCAGTGCCGACGCGTCCAGATCGTCCCAACCCGACCGGCGGGCGAACTCGCGCAGCGTCTGCTCCGGCGTGACCGCCGTCTGCCACACCCGCTCCGCGAGCCGGCGCATCGCGTCGGCGCGGGCGGCCTGGACCGCTTCGCGCCGTCCGGGCTCGGCCACGTGCCGGGTCCAGTAGTCGGCCGCCTCGCCGTAGAGGTACTCTCGGCGCGACAGCCTCGGGGAGGTGACGGCGATCATGCCACGATCCATCTCCGGCGGCTCGCGCGGCGTCGGCGGACGCGTTTCGGTCGGGGCGGTCTCGGCGATTGCCGGCACCGTGGTCGGCCGGGTTTCGCCGGCGACCGGCATCTCGGACGGTCGAGTCGTCGCCGCGGCGGGAGCGGTCTCGACCGGCCCGTCGCGAACGTCGGGCGCCGTTGCGGCCGGACGGGCAGTCGCGGCGACGGGCTCCGATGGCGGCACCTCGGTGGGCGTCTCGGGGGGCGTCTCGGCGGGCGCTTCCGGATGAGCGGGCGTCCCGGGTTCGTCCGGCTCGGCGGGCGCGGTCTCGGGCGCCAGCGATTCCAGCGGGATGGGATCGAGCGGTGCGGGCGCCGGCTCGCCGCCGTCTCGCAGCGGGCGGGGCTCGACCTCGCCGTTCTGCGCGCAGACACCCGCGGCCAGCAGCAGCATCGCCGGCAGCGCCGCGTATCGAATCGTCCGGATCATACGGTATCCCTCGGAGTCGGCCGGGCGCGCCGCGCCCGTCTGCCGACGACCATCAAGGTAGACGGCGCCGGCGCGAAGTTCAAGCGCGACCGAGCGGCGCATCCGGCACGGACGCCCCCGCTCCCCGACTGCGCAAGGCCCGATTTCCGCCCTGTCCGGCGGGCTCGGCGCGTGTCTGCACGACAGAATCCTATTTTGTTGACAGCCCTCACGGGCCTTCTATAATCGCTCCTGCCCAGCCGGTCGGGCGTCGTCTGTCGTCTGCCGGCGGCCTTTGTCGGCGCCGCGCCGCGCCGCGGGCCTGCGGGCCGCACGCGATCCCAAGACGTTACCGGCGCCAGTGAGATGGGAGACCAAATGGGTAGACCAATCGCACGACGACTCGCCCTCGCGGCGATTCTCCTGACGTTCCTCGTCGCCCCGGCCTGGGCGCCGGCGCAGGATGCGTCCGGTGAAGCGGCGGACGCCCCGGCGGGCGACGCCGCCGACGAAGAGCAGCGCACGCTCGAGGACAACTGGGAAGACCTGCTCCACTTCATCAAGATCGGGCGAGCGGACATGGCCCGCAGCTACGCCCAGGCGATCCTGGAATCGGACGCCGAGCCGGCGGAGGTGTACCGCCTGGCCGTCGGCACCGCGGGCGCCCAGCAGGTGCTCACCCAGGGCGAAGGGCTCGAAGGGCTCGCTCCGCTGGTCGAACGGCTGCGCAACGTCATCGAACGCGGCTACGAGAGCCAGCGCAGCGACCCGGACCAGATCGCCAAGGCGATCGAGCGGCTCGGCGGCACGCTCCGCGGATACGAGCTGGCGAAGGAACGACTGGTCGAAAGCGGCGAGTACGCCGTCCCGCAACTCGTGCAGCAGCTCTCCGACCCCGACACGCCGGCGACGCTTCGCGAGCGGATCGTCGCCCTCCTGCCCCATCTCGGGCGTCCCGGCGTCCGCCCGATGTCGGCCGCTCTGCAGTCCGACGACGACAACGTCCTTCAGGCGCTGTCCAACGCGCTCGGCGAGATCGGCTACTACTTCGCCGCGCCGCGCCTCAAGGAGCTGACCGGCCGCGACGACGTGCTCGACCGCACCCGCGAGATCGCCCGCATCGCCCTGATGAGCTGCGCCGGGCGCGAGGCCGTCGAGAAGAGCGCGGCCGGGCTGTTCTACGACCTCGCCGGACAGTACTACTACGACGCTGAATCGCTCCGTCCGTCGGAAGACAGCGAGAGCGCCAACGTCTGGTACTGGCGCGAGGGGCTCGGGCTGGTCTACAAGCCGGTTCCGCGCGAGATCTTCATGGAGGCCTACGCCATGCGGATGGCGCGGCTGGCCCTGCAGCATGATCCGGAGTTCTACCCGGCCGTCTCGTTGTGGGTCGCCGCCAACCTCCGCAAGGAGGCGCAGCTTCCCGAGGGTGCATCCGACGCGACGCGCGGCGAGGACCAGCCCTCCGCCCGGTACTACGCCCTGGCGTCCGGCGCCGGGTTCCTCCAGGACGTGCTCGCCAGGGCGATGAAGGACCGCGACACCGCCGTCGCCCTGGGCGCGATCCAGGCGCTCAGCCGGACCGCCGGCGCCAAGAGCCTCGTCCAGAGCGTCACGGGCGGCGTCCAACCGCTCGTCCAGGCGCTGACCTACCCGGACCGGAACGTCCGCTTCATGGCCGCCGTGACACTGGCCAGGGCGCTTCCGGAGCGGCGCTTCTCGGGCTCGGAGCTGGTGATGCCCACGCTCGCCGACGCCCTCCGCCAGACCGGGCAGCCGCGGGCGCTGCTGATCGCCGCCGACCAGGACCAGGCGAATCTGCTCAAGAACATTCTGCGCGAGCAGGGATACACGGTGCTTGAGTCGACCGACGCCCGCGCCGGGCTCACCGAGGCCCGCGCGACGGCCGGGGTGGACCTGGTGATCGTCGGCACCGACCCCGACGCCGAGGAGGTCGTCCGCCTCATGCGGGCCGACCCGCTGCTGGCGGGTACCTGCGTGATCGTCGCCGACAGCGGCTACCGCAACCTCGCCGAGACCGACGAGCGGACGGTGGTCGTCCCAGCCGAGCCCCAGCCCGCCGAGCTGACCGACGCCCTGACCGAGGCCCGCGAGAAGGCGATGTGCCAGCCGCTGTCCGCCGCCGAGGCCGTTGACTGGGCCGTCAAGGCCGCCGACGCCAACCGCCACCTCGGGCTGACGGCCACGACCG